>CACDNJ010000008.1 GCA_902554135.1 uncultured Pelagibacteraceae bacterium
TAAGAAGGCCAAAGGGATTGGTTTTGCAAAAAAATTTTCAATACCACACCTTATTTTAGATTGTGGAAAAAATAAATTTGAGAAAATAGCCATAAAGGAATTACAGGACAGAAAAATAGAGCTCTTATGTTTAGCGGGTTTTATGAAAATATTGTCAAAAAATTTTGTTAGAAATTTTAAAGGTAAAATTATTAATATTCATCCTTCCCTATTACCCAAATATAAAGGTTTAGGTACTTTTAAGCGTGCATTGAATGCTGGAGAAAAAATTACAGGCTGTACGGTACATTTTGTTGACGAAAAATTAGACAACGGAAAAATGATTGTTAAAAAAAAAGTTTTAATTGATAAAAGTGATAATCATCAACAATTAAAAAAGAAGGTGCAATTGGAGGAATATAAGGCTTATTCCATGGCTATACGGAAAATATATAATCAAACTAACTTTTGAAAAAAAAATCTATTTCTTTTTTTGCATTATCAGGTGAGTCCGATCCATGGACTGAGTTTTTGTCTATAGAAATTCCATATTTTTTTCTTATAGTGCCTTCTTCAGATTTCGTCGGATCTGTAGCACCCATTATTTTTCTATTTTCTTGAATAGCGTTTTCACCCTCTAAAATCATCACTACAATTGGTCCTGAAGATAAATAATTACATAGTTTATCATAAAAAGGTTTGGTTTGATGAACTTTGTAAAATTCTGCCGCTTCATCTTTTGTAATTTGAATTTTTTTTGTTTTGATAATTTTTAATTTATTTTTTAAAAAAATTTCTTTAATTTTTTCTATTAAATTTCTTTCAACAGCATCTGGTTTTATAATGGATAGTGTCTGCTGAATCATAGAATTTATTCGTAATGTTTTCTAATTAAATCATTCAGTAATCTTACACCAAAGCCTGTGGCACCACCTGAATTTATACTTGCAGCTTTCTTAGAAAATGCCATGCCTGCAATATCTAAATGAACCCATGGTATTTCTTTGCTAACAAATCTTTGTAAAAATTGAGCGGCTGTTATAGAGCCTGCTCCACCAGCGTAATTAATATTTTGTACATCTGCATATTTAGAATTCATTAATTTGTCGTAGTTTTTGTGTAATGGTAATCTCCAAACTTTTTCATTAATGGTGTTTCCAATTTTAAATAATTGTTCTGATAATTTATCATCGTTTGAAAAAAGTCCTGCATATTCCTCTCCTAATGCTATGATTATAGCGCCAGTTAAAGTTGCAAGATCAATTATAAATTTTGGTTTAAATTCTTTTTCTGCATAAGCAAGTGCATCTGCTAAAACTAGTCTTCCTTCTGCATCGGTATTTAAAACTTCGATTGTTTTACCAGAATAAGATTTTACTATATCTCCAGGTCTTTGAGCATTTGATCCAGGCATATTTTCAACCAAACCAACAACGCCAACTGCATTCACTTTTGCTTTTCTTAATGCCAATGTTTTCATTAAACCTACTACAACTGCAGATCCTCCCATATCATATTTCATTTCTTCCATGAATCTGGCAGGTTTTAAAGAAATACCTCCAGTATCAAAACAAACTCCTTTGCCAACGAAACAAAGTGGTTTCCCTTTTTCTTTTTTACCGCTCCATTTAATTGTAACTTTATTCACTTTTAGTGCCATTGTGTGGACGGTTCAAGCAGTAAACTTCCTTGATTTGGTAGTTGAGGATGGTCATGCATTATCTATATATCTTAGCTATTCTCTTTTGAACGTTCCAAAAATCTTAACAAAATTTATACCTTTATCCTTTTTAATTGCTTTGGTCTTAGCAATATTAAAATTTGAGAATGAAAACGAATTAATAATTTTATGGACAGCGGGTCTAAATAAAATGAAAATTGTTAATTTCTTTTTAAAGGTTTCTTTACTTGTGACATTGCTTCAATTGTTTTTCGCGACTGTTATAAATCCTTATATACTAAATTACTCAAGATCATTAATTAAGTCCTCAAATCTCGATTTTATCTCAAGCATGGTTAAAACTAATCAATTCAACGATACTGTTCCCGGTTTAACAGTTTTTGTAGAAGAAAAAAATGCCGACGGAAGTATGAAAAACATTTTTATTAGAGATGAGAGTAGCGTCTTGAAAAGTATAGAAAATCCCAGTAGTACAGATAACGTCACAATAATTGCAAAAAAAGGCAGAGTTGTAAATCAAGCTTCTCCTGTTCTGGTTTTGATGGATGGAATAATTCAATCCCAAAGAATTGATAAAGATATTCAAACTATAAAATTCCAAAAAACAATGCTTAAACTAGATAATATACAAACTAGATCTATCGTACAAACTAAGATACAGGAAACTCCTTCAAAAACTCTTATTAACTGTTATTTCAATAATGAAGGAAACAAAGAAATTTTAAACTGTCCAAGAGACCACAAAAAGAATGATGTTTTATCTGAAATAAACAGACGTTTTGGTATGCCGTTATATATACCTATTATAACTTTAATTATTTCTTTTCTTTTAAATCCAAGAGAAGAAAATAGATTTAAAAATTATTACAAATATATTTATCCTATTTTTGCTTTTTTAATTTTAGTTATTGCAGAAATTCTTGTGAAATATTCAGGAAAATCTTTTACTAACTCCTTAATATATTATTTGGCTCCAGTTTTAATTGCACCTTTGATTTATTTTGAAATTATAAGAAATTTTTTATATGAAAACTTAAGGAAAAAATGATTAAAAATTCAGTTATAAACACTTATCTCATTAAAGAATTTCTGTTTAGCACTTTTAATGTAGTTTTAATTTTTTCAGCCGCTGGACTAATAATGAATCTTCGTGAAGAAGTCACTTATTTTGTTGACTATGATATTGGAATAATACTTCCGATAGCTTTATCATTCATGATTATACCGAGTATTTTAATAAATATTTTTCCTTTTATAATATTTATATCTTCTATGTGGGTTTTAATAAAACTAAAAAATAGTGGTGAAATTTTATCCTTAAAAACATTTGGATTTTCAAATATAAGATTTCTATCTTTGTTAAGTATAAGTTCGTTTTTTCTTGGGGTTATAATTCTTTTGGCTTTTAACCCAGTTACTTCACTTATGGTTAAATACTATGAAGATATAAAAGGAAGTTATGACTTAGATAAGTCTCACCTGGCATCAATTACAAATAATGGTGTTTGGATAAAGGAGGAAATTGGATCAAACATAAATTTTATAAAATCAAAAAAACTAGACGGTAACTTGTTACTCGACGTTAGTATTTATAGTTTTAGTAATAATATTTTGTCACAAAGGATTGAAGCAAAAACAGCTAATATTTTAAATACCCCGTGGATTGTAAAAGATGGTTCAAAAATAACATTGGGTAAAAATGGATCTAATGAAAATTTTGAAACTTTAATATTTGAATCAACTTTTAATAAAGCAAAATTAAATTCTATATATTCGAATTTGGACACAATATCTTTTTACAAAATTATGACCAGGATAGAAGAGTTGGAGGATAAAGGGTATAATGCTAGACTTTTGCAAGAGAAAAAACACTATTACTTATCTCTACCATTTTTCTTAGTATTAATGGTGTGTTTGGCCAGTATATTCACGTTAAATTCAAATGAAAGAAGACAGAATATTTATTACATAATACTCTCAATAATTACATGTGTTGTTATTTTTTACTTCAAAAACTTCTCTATGGCTTTGGGAACAACAGAAAGAATTCCGCTAGTCATTTCTGTCTGGTCACCAATAATTATCTTAACTTTATTTTGTTCTGTAGGAATCATTCAAATCAATGAAAAATAATATATATAAAATAATATTAGTAGTATTTTATCTTCTTTTTTCTACATATTCGCTTGCGCAAGAATTAAATATTAATGCACAAGAAGTACAGTTAAATAAAGAAACTAAAATTGTCTATGCAGAAGGAAGTGTTCAGATATCCGATAATAAAAAGAATATTATTTTTGCTGAAAAAGCTGAATATAACAAATTAAATGGGATTATGAGATCTTTTGGTAATACAGATATTATAACATCCGAAAAGTTTAGAATACAAGGGGAAGATATATTTTATGATAACAATAAAAATCTTATCTACTCTAATTCTAGAAGCACCATTACGGATATAAGTGGCAATAAAATTTATACAGATATGTTTAATTATTCAACGACAAAAAACATGTTTTTTTCTCAAGGAGAAATTCAAGTTGTAGATAACAGGGACAATGAATATTTCTTCTCGGAAATATATGTAGACGAAAAAAAGAGAAAAATCGTAGGTAGTGATGTTAAATCCTTTTTTAATGATCCAAGTTTTAAAACCGATGAAAGAAACGAACCAAGATTTTTTGCAAACTCTGCGCTCATAGATAATAAAGGAACTACATTTGAGAAAGGTATCTTCACTAGCTGTAAAAATCGAAAAGAAAAATGTCCCCCATGGTCAATTCAGGCTAAAAAAATTAAACATAACAAGGCAAAAAAAACCGTTTATTATGATAAAGCAGTTTTAAAAATATATGATTTTCCTATTTTTTATTTTCCTAAGTTTTTTCATCCCGGACCAACAGTAAAAAGAAGATCAGGTTTTTTATTTCCTACGCTAAAAGATAACAATGCAGTTGGCTTTAGTGCATCCGTGCCCTATTTTTGGGCAATTTCTGAAAATCGAGATATGACATTTACACCAAAAATTTATACTAAAGAAAACTTTTTAGTGTTGAATGAATATCGTCATGCATTTGAAAAATCATTTCTTATTGTGGATTCCGGCTATACCAAAGGCTATAAAAAAACAGATAAGTTAAAAAAAAGCGACGGTTCCAGATCTCATCTATTCGCAAAATATAATCACGATTTATCAGGAGAAGATTTTTCGAGTAACTTGGAAGTAAATTTTCAACATGTATCTAATGATACATATTTAAGGGTGCATGATGTAAATACTGGACTCGTAGATTCAGACGATAATATTATTAAAAAAGACGTTAACTATGAGTTTCAAGATGATGAGAATTACCTAAGTGTAAGTGCGGCAATGTTTGAGAATCTATCGGCCACTGACTCGGATAAAACAAGGTTTGAATACTCTATGCCGAATATATTGTTTGAACGAAATTTATATACAGGAGATAGAGCTGGGGTGTTTGACATTCGTAGCAATGCTTTTGTGAGAAACTACAAGGTAAATCAAACAACTAAGTTTTGGGTAAATGACGTAAACTGGCAATCGAGTCCGTTTATTAGTCTGGCTGGTATTCAAAATAAATTTAAAGGTCTATTTAAGGTTGTTAATTATGAGGCTGAAGGAGCTGAAAGATACAAAACTGAAGGGCTAAATAACGAATTTTCTGGTGTCATAGGTTATGACGCAAAATTACCTATGTCTAAAAAAAATGATTCCAAAGGGAAAATTAATTTTTTTACTCCTCAACTTTCACTTAGATATGCACCGGGTCATATGAGAAATATACAGAATGACGATTTAAAATTAAGTTATTCTAACCTTTATTCATTAAACAAAAATTCACAACCAGATGTAATTGAAGAAGGAGAAAGCGTTACCGTGGGTTTTGAAATTTCAAGTAATGATCTTAAAGATGGTGTTCCAGGAGAAAAAAATTACTCTCTGTCAATTGGGCAAGTTCACAATTTTAAAGAAAACAGTTCCGTCCCTTCAAAAAGCTCTCTGGACCAAAAGGCTTCGGATTTAGTTGGTGAAGCTTATGTAAAATTGAGTGAAAACTTTACGTTAAAAAATGAATTTTCTTTAGATCATAATTTGAATGATATAAATTATAATGAACTAGAAGCAAATTTGATACTAGGAAACACAAGTTTTAACCTTGGTTATTTAGAAGAAAATAATCATATTGGAACTGCTAATTATATCAAATCAGGAATTAAAGTTGACTTTAATAATTCTTCTGAACTGAACTTCAATATTAAGAAAAATCTGGAAACAGAATCTACAGAATTTTATGACTTAACTTATGACTACATAAATGACTGCTTAAAAGCCGGTTTGTTATTTAGAAGAGAATTCTACACCGACAGAGATGTTGAAGCATCGGATTCCTTGATGTTCAGAATAACGTTGTTTCCATTTGGTGAGGCAAGATCTCCATTAATTGATAGATGAAAAAAAAAGTACCAATATATTTCTTAACAATATTTTTTTTTTTATTTCAAATTAAAAACCTTTACTCTCAAGTAACAAATTCCATAATCATATCTGTAGGCGACTATCCGATCACCCGTTTAGATTTAGTAAAGGAAGTAAAACTAGTTGCAATATTGTCTAATACCGAAATAAATAGTGAGAATCAGGAGCAAATAAAAGCGCTTGCCATAAAGTCTTTGATCAAACGAAATATAAAAAAAAGTGAAATTGAAAAAAGAAATATTGATAGATATAACCCAGAGCAACTTGAGAATTTAATTAATAATGCGTCTAGAAAATTAGGAGTGAATAAAGATGGCTTAAGACAGATTCTTGAAAGACATGATTTGAGTTTTGAAAATCTGGTCAAAAGATTTAAAATTGATTTAAAATGGAATTATATGATTTTTCAGATGTATAAAAATAAAATATCTCTTAATACCGCAGAAATTGAAGATAAAATTAAATTACGACTAGAGAATTTAAAAGATACCGATGATAAAAAGAGCGTAGAATTAATCAAAGAACAAATAGTTAGTGCTGAAAAAGAAAAAAAGTTGCAAATGTTTTCAAATTTACATTATTCAAATTTAGAGAGATCTATTCAGGTTAAATTTTTATGAAAAATTTAATTTGTATAATTGCAGGTGAACCTAATAGCATCAATTCAGAATTGATAGGCAAGATTTGGAAAAAAAAAGATAACTTTAAAGGTTTAAATATTTTTATAATCGGAAGCTATTCTTTAATTAAAAAACAATTCAGACAAATAGGAATCAAAGCAAATATAAAAAAGATATCTAGTATACAAAAACAAAACTTTAAAAAAGAACTTCTCGTTTATGATGTTCCATTAAAATTTAAAAACCCTTTTAAAGTTTCGTCTAAAACTAAATCCAAATATATTGTTAAATGCTTTAAACTAGCTATTGGTCTAGCTAAAAAGAAAAAAGTTTCAGGATTAATTAATTGCCCGATAAACAAAGGAGAAACTTTTGGGGATAATTTCACAGGTATTACAGAATTTTTAGCAAAAAAAGAAAGGATTTCTGGTAAGGAAGCAATGCTTATTTATAACAAGGAATTATCTGTGTCTCCAATCACCACCCATATAAGAGTAAAACAGGTATCAAAAAAATTATCAAAAAAATTGATAATAAATAAACTACTTACAATTAATAAATTCTTTTTAAAAAATCTAAAATTTAAACCAAAAATTGGTTTATTAGGATTAAATCCACATAACTATGAATTAAGAAAAAATTCTGAAGAAAGAAAAATTATTATTCCTGCAATAAATAGTTTAAAAAAACACAGAGTATCTGTGGAAGGACCGTTGTCTGGGGACACGGCTTTTTTAAATTTTAAAAAAAATAGATTTGATATTTTGGTAGGAATGTATCATGACCAGATTTTATCCCCATTCAAAACATTATATAAATTTGATGCTGTTAATGTCACTCTTGGACTCCCATACATCAGGGTTTCACCAGACCATGGAACTGGAAGAGAAATAATTAAAAAAAATCTAGCAAACCCAAAAAGTTTACTTGAGTCTATAAAATTTTTTAAAGATATTAATGTTAGAACTTAAAAAATCGTTAGGACAAAATCTATTAGTAGACAAAAATATAATTAATAAGATCTCTAGTTTAGGCAATATAAAAGATAAAATAGTTTTTGAAATAGGTCCTGGAACTGGAAACTTGACAGAATCAATTTTAAAAAAGGATCCAAAGAAAATTTTCTTAATAGAAAAAGATAAAAGATTTTGTGAAATTTTATCTAAAAAATTTGGTTTGAAAAAAAATCAAAGCATATTTAACGAAGATGTTCTTAAATTTGATTTTAACTCAAATCCAGATGGTGAAATAATATTTGGTAACTTGCCCTATAATATCTCAACTCAGATTCTGGCAAAATTTATAACATTGAATAAATGGCCTCCATTTTTTAAAAAAATTATATTTATGTTTCAAAAAGAAGTTGCAGATAGAATAATGGCAAAACCCAATACTAAAAATTATGGGAGAATAGCTGTTTTAAGCAACTTTAGGCTTGATGTAGTAGATAATTTTAAGATATCGAAAAAATGCTTTTTTCCTATCCCAAATGTTGACTCAAAGGTTATAATTTTTAAACCTAAACTTAAAATTGATTACAAAATTAAAAACATCAAAAATTTAGAAAAAGTAACTCAAATTCTTTTTTCTGGAAAAAGGAAGATGATTAATAAAGCTTTTTCCAAGCTATTTAAGGATTATAGGAAAACAGCAGAATTTTTAAATATAGATCTAAAAAAAAGACCTTCTGAATTGCTTTGTGAAGATTATTACAAAATGACCGAACACTACGAAAAGAGTATCGGATTATAGAATAATTTACATTCTCTTTAGATGTTTTGATATTATTTCTTTTATACTGTTAAAACACTTTTCAACATTGTCGTTTATCAAAACATAATCATAATCTTTTTGGTGAATAATGTCTTTGGAATAAGCTAACATTCTTCGTTTTATGGCTTCTTTATCATCTTGATTTCTTGCTATTAATCTTTTTTCTAATTCTTCCTTGCTCGGAGGAAGTATAAAAACTTTGACTAAATTTAATTCTTTAAATCTGCTTAATTGCTCACTCCCTTGCCAATCAATATCGAATAGAACATTGTGGTTTTTTTTTGTTATTTTGTCTATTGAAGATTTGGATGTTCCATAATAATTTCCAAAAATTTCTGCGTGTTCATAAAACGCATTTTCTTTTAATAATGATTTGAATTTTTCTTTACTAACAAAATGATAATCGAGACCGTCAACTTCATTTGGTCTTGGTTCTCTGGTTGTGTGAGATACGGAGATTTCGAAAGAATTATCTGATTGTTGAATTTTTTTTGAAAGAGTCGTTTTTCCAGCCCCGGAAGGTGATGACAACACAAGCATCAAAGGCTTATTTGGATTGTTCATTTAGTGAAAGTAATTACCTTAGTTAGAATGACTTTCAATAAATTTTATTGCGTCTCCAACTGTTAGAATTTTTTCAGCTTCACTGTCAGATATCTCGGATCCAAATTCTTCTTCGAAAGCCATCACCAACTCAACTGTGTCTAAGCTGTCAGCTCCCAAATCATCTATAAAACTTGCTTCGTCTGTAACTTTTGCTTCGTCCACACCTAGATGATCTGCTACGATCTTCTTAACTGTTGCGCCTACATCTTTTGCCATTTTTTAATTCCTTTTTGAATATTTTATTAATTCGTTATTAAGTTTTTTCTGTTTTTTTGTCAAGACATATACATACCACCGTTTACATGGATTGTTTCTCCGGTAACGTAAGATGCTGAATCCGAAGATAAAAAGGCCACACAATTAGATACGTCTTCACCTGTGCCAAGTTTTCCCATGGGAATTCTTGAGGTTAAAAACAGCTTAACCTTTTCTGCTATATTCATGGTCATGTCTGATACTATAAATCCAGGGGAAACGCAGTTAACGGTTATATTTTTTTTTGCATATTCAATAGCTAAACTTTTTGACATTCCAATTATACCTGCTTTGGAAGCTGAATAATTTGCCTGACCAAGATTTCCTGTGTGTCCCACTATTGATGTAATGTTCACCACTCTACCAAATTTGTTTTTCAACATACTTTTAATAGCATATTTAGATAATAGAAAAGTAGATGTTAAGTTTATGTCAATTACTTTTTTCCACTCTTCGTCTTTCATTCTTAAAGATAGATTGTCTACGTTGACTCCCGCATTATTAACTAAAATATCCAGTCCACCTAATTCTGATGCAGCAGAATCAATAAATTCTTCTATTGCTGAATGTTCAGATAAATTAAATTTTTTAATTTTAACAGTTGGATGATTTTTTTTTATTAAATCTAGCTTATCAGCTTTTGTTCCGGTACCAAGAACAGTTCCTCCAAGAGAAACAAATTTTTTCACGAGAGCACCACCAATTCCTCCGGTAGCACCAGTTATTAAAATTTTTTTATTTTTAAAATCGATCATTTAAGATTTTTTATATCTTCAATTGTATTTATACTTTTAACGTTAACATTTCCACTAATTCTTTTAACAAGGCCAGATAATACCTTTCCTGGTCCAATTTCAATAAACTCATTAACACCATTTTTAATCATATAAAGAATGCTTTCTCTCCACCTAACTTTTGAATAAATCTGTTCAACAAGCAATTTTTTAATATTTTCGCTATTCTTTTCTGCTTCAGCAGTTACATTGCTTACTATATCTGTTGAAAGATTTTTGAAGTTAGTATTAAAAATTTTATCTCTCATTTTTTCAGCTGCACTTTTCATAAGAGAAGAATGGAAGGGAGCGCTTACAGGTAAAAAAATTGATTTTTTTTTGTCTGCCTTTAAAATTTTATTAATTTCTTCCATTGCTGTTTTTTCTCCACTTAAAATAATTTGACTATCAGAATTATCGTTTGCTATTTCACAGATACCTTTTCCCTTAATTTGATCGATATATTTTTTAACCTCATCCATTTTTAATCCCATTACAGCCAACATGGAACCTTTACCCTCTGGTACAGCTTCCTGCATTGATTTCCCTCTCTCATGTAAAAGATAAAGTGCATCTTGAAAGTTTAAAGACCCAACGGATACGAGAGCACTATATTCACCCAGAGAATGTCCTGCAAAATATTTAATATCTTTTGTTTGAATATTAAATTCTTCGGTCATTAGTTTAAATATAGAATAACTTATTGTCATAATAGCTGGTTGTGTATTCTTTGTAAGTTTGAGTTGGTTTTCAGGTCCTTCCAAAATTATTTTAGATATGGGATAGTTTAACTTTTGATCAGCTTCCTTAAAAAGTTTTTTTACTAAATCAAAATTCTTATATAGATCCGCACCCATACCAACGGACTGTGAACCTTGACCTGGAAACATAAGAGTTTTCATTTTAATTCAAATATAAAATTCCATTATTATTACTATTGTGCAAACAAAATTTAAATAGTATAAGTCCGGTCTAAAAAAGTATTAATTTAATTGGAAAAATGGCTTTTTACGAACATACATTCGTTGGAAAACAGGACCTTTCAGACAAAGAGGTTGATAACTTAATAGCTAAATGTTCAAAAGTTATTGGCAAATCTGGAAAAATACTAAAAACTGAAAAATGGGGTTTGTTAAGTCTTGCAAATAAAATAAAGAAAAATAGAAAAGGAATTTTTGTGCACTTCAAATTAGAGGTTGAGAATAAAATTGTTAAGGAGATAGAAAAACAATTGTCCATTGATAATAATGTTATTAGATATTTGACTGTAAAATATGAGGAGCTTGATTTAAAAAACGAATATTTTAACAACAAAAAATAGATTTTATGAGACGAGATAAAAAGAAAAAAGGTGGAAAAAAATTTGGTGGTCAAAATAGATTAACCCTTTTTCAAAAACCAGATATAAAATTTGGAAGAAGTTGTCCTCTATCTCAAAAAAACGCACCTGCGGTTGATTACAAAAATATCAAATTATTAAAAAAATACATGTCAGATACCGGTAAAATTTTACCATCTCGTATAACTTCTGTAAGTCAATACAAACAAAGAGAGTTGTCAACCGCAATTAAAAGAGCAAAAATTTTAGGTTTGATTTAAATGGAAATTATTTTACTAGAAAAAATAAGAAATTTGGGCGATGTTGGACAGGTAGTTAATGTCAAAGATGGTTATGGAAGAAACTTTCTTATAAAATTTGGCAAGGCACTTAGAGCAGATAAAAAAAATATAGAATATGTTAATAGAAAAAGAACTGAGATTAATAAAAAGAATATTGAACAAAAAAAAATTGCAAAAGAAATCTATGAAAAGATAAAGAAGAAAGCCTTGGTATTTGAAAAAGAAACCAAAGAAAATGGAGAGCTATACGGAAACATTAAGCCAAAAGAAATTTCCAAATACTTCTTAGACAACTTAAAACAAACTGTTCATCCTTCTCAAATTGATCTCAAACAAGAAATAAACAAAATTGGCGAGTTTTCTTTATCAATAAATTTACATTCCGATCTGGTTGCTGAATTACGTGTCTTGGTTGAAAAAAAGAAACCCAAAAAATAATTAAATTTTTCCACAGATAGAAAAAAAGGTTAATAACTTTTGCTTTTACAACAGCCATTTTTTTAAGATAAAACTTGGGTCGTTATGGATAATCTAAAGTTAAAAACCCTGTCAAAAGAGGTAAAACTTCCTTCGAATATAGAAGCTGAACAAGCCCTCATAGGATCTGTTCTCGTAAACAACGATATAATCGATGAAATAGCAAATATAGTTAACCAGAAGGAATTTTATGATCCATTGCACTCTAAAATTTATGAATTTATTGAAAAACTTCATAACAAAGGAATGATAGCAAACCCAATAACTTTAAAAAATGCATTTGAAAATAAAGATAGTCTTTCAGAAGTTGGGGGTACAGAATACCTTGTAAAACTTACAAGATTTTCTTCGTCTACAAAACAATGTATCGATTATGCAAAAATCATTCATGAAAAGTTTGTCAAAAGAGAGCTTGTAAAAATTTCTGAGAATCTGTCTGAAGAATCTATGGATGACTCTCTAGAAAAAACTGGGGATGATATAATTCAAAACACAGAAAAATCTTTATTTGATTTAGCTGAAAGAGGTACTTTCAATCAATCTTTTTCTCAATTTGGTCAAGCCTTAGATCAAACATTGGAGATGGCTACTAATGCAATGAAAAATGATCAGGGTATAGTTGGTGTTCCTACCGGCCTTACAGATCTTGATGAGAGATTGGGAGGACTTCATAAATCTGATCTGGTGATAATAGCTGGCCGTCCGTCAATGGGTAAAACAGCTTTGGCGACTAATATTGCATTTCATGCTGCAAAAAAAAATTCTGATGAAAATAAAAAATCAGTTGTTGCTTTCTTTTCTTTAGAAATGTCTTCAGAACAATTATCAACAAGAATTGTATCGGAACAATCTAGAATTAAATCAAACGACATTAGAAGAGGTAAAATAACCGAAGAAGAGATGAATAGACTAATTGAAACTTCAAGAAATATTCATGAACTACCTATGTTAATTGATGAGACCCCAGCAATTACAATTTCCACTTTGTCCAATAGAGCAAGAAGAATGAAGAGATTGTTTGGTTTAGATTTAATTGTTGTTGATTATATTCAGCTGATGTCAGCAGGATCCAGAAGATATGATGGAAGAGTTCAAGAAATATCTGAAATAACACAGGGCTTAAAAGCTTTAGCAAAAGAATTAAATGTTCCTGTGCTTGCTCTTTCACAGCTTTCCCGTGCCGCTGAACAGAGAGATGACAAAAGACCTCAGCTATCTGATTTAAGAGAATCGGGTTCTATAGAACAAGATGCTGATGTCGTCATGTTTGTATATCGAGAAGAATATTATCTGGAAAGAAAAGAACCCAAATTAGGAAGTATTGAACATGCTGAATGGCAATCTAAGATGAATGAAATCCTTGGATCTGCAGATATAATGATTGGAAAACAAAGGCACGGTCCAACTGGAAATGTAAAAGTGGAGTTTGAGGCCATTTATACTAAGTTCAAAGACGCCCAAAAAACATAGAATAAATTTATAATTTTAAATTCTATGCTTTTAAGTTATATCTGATAATAGTGATCCTCTCTAATTTATATAAAAGCTCTGTAATTCAAAAGCCAAAATTTACTTTATTTGTTCTTGCCCTGGTATTGTTGACTTTTGTGTATTTTACAAAAAATTTCCAACTAGATGCTTCATCGGATACCCTGCTTTTAGAGAATGATCCAGATTTAAAATATTTAAGAGAAGTAAATAGCAAATATGGTTCTAAAGATTTTTTAGTTTTAACCTATACTCACTCTCCCAACGAAGACTATAATTTTAAATCAGAAGATACCATTAAAAATCTCCAACTATTAAAAAACTCTTTAGAGAATCTAAGCTGGGTAGATAATGTAATTACGATCTTAGATGTTCCTTTGCTCAAGAATAACGACAACCCCTTGGCAGATAGAATAAAAAACTTCAAGACTTTATCCAGTACAGATGTTGATTTAGATAGGGGTTTTGATGAAATTATTGAAAGCCCAATATACAAAAATTTTGTAATTAGTGAGGATGGAAAAACAAGTGGAGTTTTAGTTTATATAAAACCTGATAAAAAGTTGGCCGAATTAATAAAAACAAAGAATGATTATCTTGAAAGAAAAGTCGAGGGGCAACTTACATCTAAAGAGAAAGATTCTTATAAAACTTTTTTAAAAGATTATGATTCTTATAAAAAATCATACAATAAAAAAAATCATGAAAATATAAGTGAAATAAGGAAAATTATTCAAGATCATCCTGCTCCTGGAAAAGTCAAAAGAAGCTCTGCAGATATATATCCTGTAATTCATCTTGGAGGGGTTCCGATGATAGCTGATGATATGATGACTTTTATAAAAAATGATATTGTTGTTTTTGGAGCCGGAGTATTTTTGTTTATCGTCTGTACCCTTTGGTTTGTGTTTAGAAGCTTGATTTGGGTATTAATACCTTTGTCAAGTTGCTTCTTCTCAGTTTTAATTATGATTGGTTTTCTAGGTTTAGTTGGCTGGAAAGTTACAGTTATATCTTCAAACTTTATTGCATTAATGTTGATTTTAACAATGGCTATGAATATCCACATGAGTGTTCGATATTTGCAGTTTATAAAAGAAAACCCGGATGTTTCAAATAGTGAAGCGCTTCTCTGGACTTCTGAAAAAATGTTTTGGCCAATACTTTACACTGTCCTCACAACGATATGTGCATTTTTATCTTTAATATTTAGTGGTATCAAACCTATTATAGATTTTGGTTGGATGATGACAGTGGGCTTGTTGGTTTCAATGTCTGTAACTTTTACTTTATTACCATCAATGTTAAATATTCTAAGCAAAAAGAGTGTAAACTATAGAGATCAAAAAAAATCAAAAATCACTTCTTTCTTGAGTAGAGTTTCTCAAAAAAATACTAAAACAATTTTTGCATCAGCAATACTTGTTGTGATTGTAAGCATTGTTGGAATAACAAAACTTGAAGTGGAGAATAGTTTTATAAACTATTTTGATAAAGAAACTGAGATTTATAAAGGAATGAAATTAATAGATAAAGAACTTGGGGGAACAACCCCTCTTGACGTAATAGTAAAATTTCCAAAAAAAGAAGAGGAAGAGAGAGATGAAGTAGATGATGACTGGGGTGAAGAGGAAGAAGACGATGCAAAATATTGGTTTACTAGAGACAAAATAGACAGAATTACCCAAGTTCACGATTATTTGGATGGCCTGGATTCCGTGGGAAAGGTTATATCTTTTGCATCTATGGTTAGAGTTGCTGAAGACTTAAGTGGTGGAAAAAAATTACAAGGTCTAGAAATGGGAGTGTTATACACTAAAATACCAGATTCAATAAAAAAAGAAATCATTGATCCTTATATTTCTATAAAAAATAACGAGGCAAGAATTGGTTTAAGAATTTTGGACTCTAAAGAAGATCTGAGGAGAAACGAGCTTATTAAAAAAATTAATCATGATTTAGAAAATAAACTAGGTTTAAATCGCGAAGAATTCAAATTAGCTGGGATTCTCATATTGTTTAATAATCTTTTACAAAGTTTATTCAAATCTCAAATATTAACTTTGGGAATTGTTATGGCAGGAATAACTTTGATGTTTTTTATACTTTTTAGAAACATATCTTTGTCATTGATTGGTGTTGTTCCTAACTTTATGGCTGCCTTTTTAATTTTAGGTATTATTGGTTTATTAGAGATTCCCCTGGACATGATGACAATAACCATTGCTGCGATAACAATCGGTATAGCTGTAGATAATAGCATACATTATATTTATAGATTTAAAGAAGAGTTTAAAAAAATTAATGATTATAATCTTACTCTTGAAAAATGTCATAATACGGTAGGTGTTGCTATCCTAAACACTTCCATAACAATAGTTTTTGGTTTTTCAATATTGGTACTTTCTAATTTTATACCAACAATTTATTTTGGTGTTTTCACAGGAATAGCAATGCTCTTAGCGATGATTTCTGTTTTGACATTGCTGCCAAGACTGATCTTAACTTTTAAACCTTTTAAAAATGGATAATTTTTTATCTTTTATAAGAGAAGATATTGTTTTATTTGACATAATATTTTTAATTTTTATTATTTATTTTTCACTTCAATGTTTCGCTAAAGGATTTTTTTTGAGTCTGATATCTTCTTTAAAGTGGATTCTAGCACTAATCATAACAATAATTTTAGTGCCAAAAGTTGAACCTTACATCTCAGACTATATAGACAACCAATATATTCTTGGTATTGGTCTGGGTGTATCCCTTTATGTATTGTCTCTTTTTGCACTGATTCTTTTGGGAAGATCATTGGGAAAACTTTTTGCTTATACAGGCGCTGGATCTGTGGATAAAACTTTTGGTTTTTTCTTCGGTATTTTTAAAGGTTATATTTTTGTAGTTTGTATTTTTTCAATAGTAAATTGGTTTTATTCCTATGAAAAATGGGATATGTCGTTGAATAAGGCCTATTCTTTTTCAATAGTTGAGAAAGGAAGTAAATTGTTAATTGAGGAATTTCCGAATAGTAATGACATTGAAGAAACAAAAGAAGAAATCCAAAAAATTTAAAGACAGACCAATTAGAGAAGAGTGTGGTGTTTTTGGTATTTACGACTTTCCAGACGCTTCTACATTAACTGCTTTGGGGCTTCACGCATTGCAGCACAGGGGGCAGGAAGGATGTGGGATCGTGTCTTTTGATGGAAAAAATTTTCATTCAGAGAAAAGACATGGTTTGGTTGGGGACAATTTTACTAATAAAGAAATTTTAAAAAAATTACCCGGAGGTTTTGCCATAGGTCACAATCGTTATTCAACGACAGGGGAAGATTCTTTAAGAAATATACAGCCTTTTTTTGCAGACATTTATGGAGGTGGAATTAGTGTTGCTCATAATGGTAATTTTACCAACGCTGTTAAATTGAGAGAAAAGTTGGTTAAAGAGGGTGCTATTTTTAGAACTACTTCAGATACAGAAATTATTGTTCAGTTAATTGCCAAATCAAAAAGAACAAAAATTACAGATAAGATAGTCGATACGCTTTTTCAAGTTCAAGGAGGCTATGCTTTAGTTATAATGAGTAACAAGCAATTAATAGGTGCCAGAGATCCTTTGGGAATCAGGCCTCTGGTTTTGGGAAAAATTAAAAATTCCTATGTTCTTGCTTCTGAAACTTGTGCTCTGGATATTATTGGAGCTAAATTTATCAGAGAAGTAGAAAATGGTGAAGTAGTGGTTATCGAAAACAATTCTTTAAAAAGCATAAGACCATTTACCAAGAAAAAACCTAGACCTTGTGTGTTTGAATATATTTATTTTTCTAGACCAGACAGTCTTTTGCAAGAAAAATGTGCTTACGACTATAGAAAAAGTTTTGGTTGTGAGCTTGCAAAAGAGTCTGACGATATAGGCGATATTATAGTTCCGGTTCCTGATTCTGGCGTGCCGGCGGCTATCGGATATAGTCAGTACAAAAAAATCAGTTTTGAACTTGGTCTTATTAGGAATCATTATGTTGGAAGAACATTTATCGAGCCAAAACAAAGCATAAGAAGTTTTGGTGTAAAATTAAAATTAAGTTCAAATAAATCTTCAATAAAAAATAAATCTATAGTCCTAATCGACGATTCTTTGGTAAGAGGAACAACATGCTCTAAGATAGTTAAGATGCTTTATGATGGAGGAGCGAAAGAAGTTCATGTAAGAATTGCATGTCCTCCTATAAAATTTCCTGACTTTTATGGTATAGACATGCCATCTAAAAAAGAGCTTTTGGCAGCAAATAAAAATTTAGATGAAATGTGTGAATACATTCAAGCAGATTCATTAAAATTTTTAAGCCTAGAAGGTTTATACAAAGCAGTTTGTGGTCAAAGTAGAAATAAAATATATCCTCAACTTACAGATCATTACTTCACAGGGGAATATCCGATTAAATTAGCAGATCAAATGGAAGATGACGGAGTCTCTCAATTATCTTTGCTTAGCGGTAAATCTAATAATTAGACTAATTAAATTGCAAAATTCTCATTTTATTATCAATTATTAATATAGTTTCATTCCAAATTATGGGTTTTGAAAAAAAACTTTTACTAACTTTTGCATAGTTAATAACTTCTCCATTTTGATAATCTAGAAATAGAAAGTATCCTCTTTCGGTTGTTATAAATATTTGGTCGGAAACAAATAAAATAGAAGTTATATTTCCCGTCTTGTGATATTCTAGTTTTTTTGATTTTTTAAATAAATTTCCGGACCAAACAACTTTTCCCGTTTTGCGATCTAAACTTAGAATGAATCCTTTTTTGGAAGTTAAAAAAATATAATCTTTTAAAACAATTGGTTTCATTTCACTGGCAAAAGGAAATTCCCAATTAACAAAGCCGTTTGTTGAGTTCATTGAGAATGTGGATAAAACACTACTTAAAATAATTTCGTTATCTAAATAAACAATGGGTGAAGAATAAAATAAATCTACTTGTTGGTCTGTACTTCTTCCAGTTAAATTAAACAGCCAATTTATATTTTTATTTTTATAACTAAGCGAATAAATTTCTGCAGCGGAAGTTATAAAATAAACATTTTTTTTAATATTGTCTAAACTTACATTAGATTTATTTCTAGATTTAAGAAAAGATGGCACTGTTTCTAGATCTGTTTTTTGTTTTCCTGTATTTTCTGAAATTACATAAAATTTGTTATCTTGGTTAACTAAAAATACATCATCACCATCTATTTTAATATTTGATCTGAACGGAACGCCATAATTTTTTGCCCATTTAATCTCACCTGAATTTTTATCTAGACTGTAAATAAATCCAAGATTGTCAGAAATTATTATATTGTTCGTTGAAATAGAAAGATTAATTTCTTTTGGTATATTTTTGTATCGTTTTCTGTAAAAGTTATATTTCCAAATCAATGTTTCTCTATCGATTGAATAGCTGAATACAGTTCCAGATGGATCGTAAAAAAACATTATGCCTTTCTCTATTATGGGTTCAAAATCAACACCCGTTAAATCAAATGAATTTTTTCCTAATTTTTTACTTTTCAAAATTAAATTTTTTTTATTTTGATAAGTAAGATGAGGTACATGATTTCCTGTTGTAAAATTCTGTTGATTCCATTCCTGGTTTGTAGATGATTTTGAAACTTTGATTATTTTGTTATTTTTGACTTGTTCTTCAAATTTTTTTGCAGTTGAGAAAATTATTTTTGCATTTTTTCGAGCCTTTGCTTCTTCTAGATCCTTGGATAAATCATTCCACCTTCCTCCAACGCCAAAGGAACAATTTAACAAAAAAGCGCAAAAAATAAGAAATAATAAATTTTTAGTCTTACTCATTCTTAATTGAGTTAATCTTTCTGTTTATGTCTTCTTTTGAAATATCCTGATTATCGTCTTGAAGCAATACTGAATAATATTGTTTTGCCTTTTTGAATTGGTTTGTTGAATAATAAAAATCACCTAAAAATTTTAGAGCTTGTGCCTTCCATACCGAATTTGAATTTATTACTGGATTTAATAACTCAAGAATCTCTTGCTCTCTTTTAGTGCCAGAAATGTAGATTGCTTTTTTTAACCTTAATAAATCCAAATCCTCTTCTGTGTAAGAATTATTATTAATAAGATGATCAAAATAACTTATGACGATATTCTTATCTTCTATTAGATTTTTATCTATCAATAAAAAAAGAGATAAGCTTGCGTAAACAGTATTTTTTTTCTCTACAATTCCTTTGAGAATTTCTTTTGCTTCATTTTTATTATTGCTATCTATCAAAACCTGAGCTTTAACAAAATCTTCTGAAATTTTCACTTTTTCTTTTTTTGATTCGTAAACAAACCAAGAAGAAATCCCAATCAACAAGATAAGAACTGTAATAGAATAAATAAAAATTTTTGAGTTTGATTTGAGAAAATAAATAAAATTTTTTTCTGGTAATTCTGTATTCATAAAAATTAATATGTGTTTGACTTTTTTGGAAATTTTCCTTTTATAACATCACTTCTGAATTTTTTTAAAGCATTGTTTAAAATTTTTTCTAAATTTACATATTTCTTTACAAATTTGGGATAAAAACCACTGAGACCTATCAAGTCATCAACCACAAGGATTTGTCCATCGCAGACATTGGATGAGCCTATTCCGATGGTGGGTATACTGATTGACTCTGTTATTTTTTTTGCAGTTTTGAAATTTATACACTCCAAAACAATAGCAAACGCTCCTGCTTCTTCTATTTTTATGGCATCAAGAATTAATTTTTTTTCTTCCTTCTGTTTCAAGCCTTGGGGCTTAAATGCTTTTTTGTATTGAGGGGTATATCCTATGTGCCCCATAACTGGAACTCCTGATTCTACTATTTTTTTTACTATATTGAAATTTTTTCCATTGTTTTCAAATTTCACAGCATCACAACGACTTTTTCTAAAAACTTCTCTAACATTTTTTTTTGCATTCTTGATATTTTTATAAGTATTAAAAGGCATATCAAATACTAAGATACTTTTAGTTAATGCTTTTTTAACACTTATTGAATGAGTAATCATGGTGTCTAGTTTGATTTCTCTGGTACTTTTCATTCCATAGAAGGCGGTTGCTACAGAATCTCCAACTAAGACAATATCACAATATTTATCCAATATTTTTGCGATTGGTTTTGAATAAGCTGTCAAACAAACTAATTTTCTTTTCGATTTTCTGATTCTTTTAATCTTGTCAACTAATTTCATGATTAATTATTATCTATTTTGTTTTTAATCTTTGAAATTTCTTTTTTAGCTCTACTTCTTTATCACAGATTTTTTTACAAATTTTTTTAAATTTTTTAATCAATTTATCAGATTCTTCATAATCAGATTTTTTTATTTTTAGCAGTGTTAAAAGATACAAGGCCTCTTCATTTTGTGGGTTCAGCAATATAACAGTCTTTAAATTTTGCTCTTCCAGATTGTCCTTTTCTTCTTGTTTAAATATCTTGGCTAAATAAAGATAAGATCTCTCATTTTTTGGATTAAATACGATAGCTTGTTCAAATTTAAATTTTGATTCTAAAAATTTTTTTTCATCA
>CACDNJ010000009.1 GCA_902554135.1 uncultured Pelagibacteraceae bacterium
TAAAGAAATGCTTAACATTTCTTTCGTTGGCGCCATTTCTAAATTTAAAGGAATTTTTAATTTTCTTCTTATGTCTTTTAAATCTAAATCTCTAATATGTCTTCTGTCTTCTCTTAGATGAATTGTTATTGAATGAGCTCCAAATTTTTGTGCCAATAACGCAGCTCTTAAAGGACTAGGATAACTTTCCCCTCTTGCATTTCTAATGGTAGCAACATGATCAATGTTCACGCCTAACCTGGGTGATTTCATTATAAATTTCTACTTCCTGGTTTAATAGCTTTTTTGTCTTTTAAATGATCCGGAATATCTTCTGCTTTGTAGGTTGGAATATCTATTTCAACTTGAGATACGATTTGTTTTTTTATTTTACTTTTACCATTAGATCTATCTATCAAACAAGCATACCCCACAATTTCTCCTCCTGATTTTGATCCTAAATTCGAACATTCCAAACTTGATTTTCCAGTTGTTATAACATCTTCTACTATCAAAATTTTCTGTCCTTGTTTTATTTCAAATCCTCTTCTTAATTGAAAATTTCCATTCACTCTTTCAGCAAATATTGTTTCCAAGCCTAAAATTCTACCGATTTCATAACCTATTACAATTCCTCCAATAGCAGGAGATAATATTAAATCTATATTTTTAAATTTCTCTTTAATTTTTTCAGCAAGGGATAAACATATTTCTTTTGCTTTTTTAGGTTTACTTAAAAGTTTTGCGCATTGAACATATTTTTCACTACGAAGCCCAGAGGAAAGAATGAAATGCCCTTCTAATAGAGCATCAGTTTCTTTTAAAATTTTTAAGGACTCTTTGTATGAAAGCATACTTTTTCTTTTTATGACGAATTACTTTAAACTTTAAGTTTTCTTGTTTTAGTTGACTTATCAAGTTTGTAAAGTGTTTTAAATCCTTAATTTGTATATCAAATAAGAATTGAAGATATTCTTCACTTCTTTTGGTTAATTCTATATTAATTATGTTGGCATCGTTCACACCTATTAATGTACTAACTTTACCAAGAATCCCAGGTTTGTGCGGGAGATCAATAGATAAAGTTGAAGTATATTCTTTCGATTTACTCTCCTTATCTAAAAGTCTTCCTTGCCAATGTTTCCTGATGGATGCACGGGCTTTTCCTGTTTTACTTGAAGACAGCCAATGTAATGACGGAGAAACTTTTTTTGAAGTTATAATTTTTATCATGTCCCCATTTTTAAGAGTTGATTGCAATGGTGAATTTTTTCCATTAATTTCGCATCCAATTGCTGTGTCTCCCACTTTTGTATGTACAGCATAGGCAAAATCTATAGGTGTTGCATCTCTAGGTAGTTTTATTACCGCTCCATTAGGAGTAAAACAAAAAACGTTATCTTGAAACATTTGAAGTTTTGTAAATTCAAAATAATGTTCCGGACTTCCTCCGGTTTCAACTATTTCAACAAGATCTCGTAACCAATCATATTCTTTCCATGATAGTTCAGAAAATTTCTCTGACGATTTATATTTCCAGTGAGAAGCAATTCCTCTTTCTGCAAATTCATGCATTGGCTTCGTACGTATTTGAATTTCTATTCTTTTTTTCATTGGCCCTATGACGGCAGTATGAATAGATTTATATTTATTTATTTTTGGAGTTGATATGTAATCTTTAAATTTTCCTGGTATTGCAGAATATTTATTATGAAATACTCCTAATGTTATATAGCAATCATTAATATTTTTTACTATTACCCTAAAACCAACAATATCTGTAAGTTGTTCTAAAGAAATTCTTTTACTTTGCATCTTTCGCCAAATAGAAAATGGAGTTTTTTCTCTACCTGTTATTTCAGCTTCTATTTTATTTGATTTCAGTAATTGATTAAGTTCATCAGAAACATTTTTAACAATATCTTCTCTCTTATTTTTAATGAAGGATAATCTATTCATAATTAAATTTCTGGCTTCGGAATTTAAAATTGAAAAAGATAAATCTTCTAATTCATCTCTTATTCTATTCATCCCCATTCTATCAGCTAAGGGAGCATAAATTTCCATTGTTTCTTTAGCTTTTCTAATTTTTTTATCTTCATCTTTCACATAATGAATTGTTCTCATGTTATGTAGTCTGTCTGCTAATTTTACTAAAAGAACTCTTATATCTTTAGAGGTGGCAAGTATCAGTTTTCTAAAATTTTCTGCCCTTGAATTTTCAACAGCTTTTTCTTCTAAGGCTGATATTTTTGTAACACCGTCAACTAAATCTGCGACTTCTTTTCCAAATTCTTTTTTTACAGTATCATAAGTAGCTTTTGTGTCTTCTACGGTATCGTGTAAAAGGCCAGTAGTAATGGTGGCACTATCTAATTTAAGTTCAGTAAGTATATTTGCCACAGCAACTGGATGGCTAATATACGGAATTCCTTCATCTCTCTTTTGATTTTTGTGTGCTTCTAAAGCAAAATTATAAGCTTTGGTCAAGGCACCTGGGTCAAAAAATTTATTATATGACTTAACTTTTTTTATTAATTCTTCATTATTTAACATACTTGTTTATATCATTTTGAGATAATTTTGTAATCTCATTATTAGAACTTTTAAGATCTTTAATCAAAACATCTATATTTTTTTTCGTTACAGGATGGCTCCAATTTGGAGAAATCTCCTTTAGTGGGTACAAAACAAAATTTCTGTTACTCACCTCTTTGTGAGGCAATGTTAACTCTATATTAGAAAATTTAAAATTCATTATTTTTCTTTTATAATCAATAATGTCTAGATCGCAGGTTCTTGGATCATTCTTTTTATTTCTTTTTCTTTCTAATTTTTCTTCAATACCAATTAAAATAGACATTAAATCATGGGGCGATAAGTTGGATTCTACCGAAATAACAATATTTATAAATTTTGGATCTTTTTTGTTTGGATAGGAAAAAGTTTCATAAAAACTAGATTTTTTTATTAATTTAATTTTTTTTTTCTGTAAAAAAGAAATTGCTAATTCTATATTCTTAAATCTATTTCCAAAGCTTGATGTTAAGTTCGAACCAATACCTATGTAAATCATATTTACTTATTTTTGCTTAATACTCTTGCTTTTTCTCTATCCCAATCTCTTTTTTTCTTAACGTGTCTTTTATCATAAAGTTTCTTACCTTTGGCAATAGCTATTTCTACTTTTGCTTTTCCTTTTTTAAAGTACATTTTAGTGGGAATGATAGTTAGTCCCTCTCTGTTAATCTTTCCGATTACTTTGTTAATCTCTCTTTTGTTAAGCAAAAGTTTTCTAAAGTCTCTGGGGTTATGGTTGTTATAACTAGATTCTTTGTATAGAGGTATATATGAATTAATCAAATATATTTCCCCATTATTATCTGCAGCGTAAGCGTCGGTTATATTGGCCTTGCCATCTCTAAGTGATTTAACCTCGGATCCTTTTAAAACTATCCCTGCCTCTAATATTTCTTGAAAAAAATAGTTAAATCTTGCTTTTCGATTGTTACAAACAATTTTTATGCCGATATTTTTTTTTGCTTTCATTAAAGCAGTTTGGCAATTTTTAGAGCTTTTTCTACTTCCTTTTTTGTTTTCTCTGTTACTTTCACAAGTGGCAATCTTACTTCGTCTGAACACAAATTTAATAGACTTGCCGCATATTTAACAGGGCTCGGATTGCTTTCTATAAATAAAGATTTGTGCAAAGGCATTAATTTTTCATTAATTTCTTTTGCTTTTTTATTATTTTTATTCAAACAAGCCTCTTGAAATTCGGAACACAATTTTGCTGCAACATTTGCACTTACAGAAATACATCCTACACCACCTCGCATATTGAATTCTAATGCTGTTCCATCTTCTCCAGATAATTGGATAAATTCTGGACCCATTTTTTTTAATTGTTGATCAACTCTATTTAAATTTGCTGTTGCATCTTTAACTCCAGCAATATTTTTTAATTCAAAAAGTCTTGCCATAGTATCAACTGACATATCAATAACTGATCTTGGAGGTATATTGTAAATAATAATTGGTATCCCTACACTGTCATTGATTGATTTGTAATGTTGATACAATCCTTCCTGTGTTGGTTTATTATAATATGGCGTAACTATTAATAATCCATCTGCTCCCGATTTTTCAGCATGTCTTGATAGTTCAATCGCTTCGGCAGTAGAATTCGAACCAGTCCCAGCAATAACGGGGATCTTTCCCTTACATTCCTTAACTGCAATTTCAATTACTTTTTTATGCTCATCGTGGTTTAGGGTTGGTGATTCACCCGTGGTACCAGCAGGAACTACCCCTTTTGTTCCATTAGCAATGTGATGCTGGATAAGTGATGCGTATTTCTCCTGATCCAGAACATTATTTTTGAATGGTGTTACTAAAGCTACAATTGAACCTTTAAACATAATTCTTTATATAGTAATAAATTTAATCTTTCAAAATTTTATGCTTAAACATTTAATTAGTCTAGTTTTTTTATTGATTAGTTTCTCTTGTTTGTCTGTATTCTCAGATACAACTTCTGTAATTCTGCCTAAAACAAAACCAAAGGATTTATCAAGTATTGTTAAAGAAAAAACATCTCAAATTTTACCTGAAAAAAAACCTTCTGTTAAAGCAAAAAAAATTAATAAGAAAATATTTCTCCTACCAAAAGAAAAACCTTCCAGGATAAAATCTAACAAGGTATTGGTTAAAAAAAAGTTAAAAAAACCCCCGGCTAAAGTTATTGAAAAAGAAAAAGTTGTAGAAAAAATTAAGATCAAAAATAAAGAAGAAAAAGTTGTTTCCACTAAAGTTTTTGAAAAAAATAGTGATGGCACATACTTATTACCAGAAAAAAAACCAATAACTTATAAAAAAACTACTTCAAAAGTAGAAGAAAAGTCTCAGGTTTTGTCTAAAAAAGATTATGCGTATGCACAAGAAATATTTTCAAATATATCTCAAAAGAAATGGAGCACTGTCTTTCCTCTTATGAAAAAGGTGAAAGATAAAGATTTTAAAAATTTAGTATCCTGGATCTATTTAAAAGAAAGAAGTAACAAGGCAAGTTTTGATGATTACATAAAATTTATAGATAAAAATCCTGACTATCCTAGAATAAATAGGCTTAAATATCTTGCTGAACATAAAATAAATCTAAATACTACAAGCCCTAATACAGTAATCGGATGGTTTCTTTCAAATCCACCTTTGAGTGGTTATGGAAAAATAAAACTTGCTGAATCTTATTTTCTCAAAGGTGAAAATTCTGAAGGTTCCAGACTTTTAAAAGAAGGTTGGATAAATGCTTCTTTGAGTTCAAAAGACCTTAGATATTTAAATAAAAAATATAAGAAAATTTTAAATTCATCTGATCATTTAAAAAGAGCTGAGTACATGGCTTGGGAATATAAATATTGGGATCTCAAAAGAATTTTAAGATACTTACCCAAAGATTATAGAGCACTATACAACGCAAGACAAATTGTAATGAGCAGTTCTTACGGCGTTGATAAAGCTATAGCAAACGTCCCTCCTAAATTTAAAAATGACATGGGATTAAATTATGACAGATTGAAATGGAGGAGGAGAAGAGGAAGATTAGAGTCGTCTCTTGAAATTATAGATAAAGCTCCAAATAATAAAGATTCATTGGTAAGACCAGATTTATGGTGGAAAGAAAGAGCAATTATATCTAGATCTTTAATATATAAAAAGAAATATCTAAAAGCTTATGAGGTTGCAAAAAATCATTCTTTAACTGAAGGACCTGAATTTGCAGAAGCAGAATGGATGTCTGGTTGGATATCTTTAACTTTTTTAAAGGATCCAAATTCAGCTTTAAGACATTTTAAAAATTTTTATGAAAATGTTGGTTATCCAATCAGTCTAGCTAGAGGAGCTTACTGGATAGGCTTAACTTATGAAAAACTTGGAAATGATCAGCTGTCTAAAAAGTTTTATCAGGAAGGTTCAAAGTATTTAACAACGTATTATGGACAGTTATCTTTTCAAAAAATAAAACCGTTTGAAGAATTTGAATTAAAAGATGAATCTAAATATTCTGAAAAATACGAAAAAGAATTTTATGAAAATCCTTTAACAAAACACGTAATACTTTTAAAAGAGATAAATAAAACAAAATACAGTAAAGATATAATAAAACATTTGGCTGAATTAGATATAGAACAAGGAAGTGAAGTTCTTGCTGCAAAGTTAGCTACTGAAATTGGAAGATATGATTATGCAATTCAAGTTTCAAAAAAAGCATCCTATGAAAAACGTTTTTATAATAGATTTAATTACCCAATTATAAATACTCCTTCTATGATTAATAATAAAGCAATGCCATCACAGGAGATTATATTAGCAATTACACGTCAAGAAAGTGAGTTTGATCCTAAAGCAAATAGTTACGCGGGTGCTAAAGGAATGATGCAGCTTATGACTTATACCGCAAAACTTGTAGCCAAACAGATGAATGTTCGTTATAGCAAAAGCAAATTAACTTCTGATCCTGAATACAATATTAGATTAGGAACTTATTATTTTAATTCACTATTAAACGAATACAAAGAAGTTTACCCTTTTGCTATTGCCGCATATAACGCTGGGCCTAAAAGAGTGCGATATTGGAGAAAAATAAATGGTGATCCAAGTAAAAAAGCCATTGATTATATTAACTGGATAGAATTAATAAGATTTGAAGAAACAAGAAATTATGTTCAAAGAGTTTTGGAAAACGCAAATGTATACAAATACATGCTTAACCAAAAACCAGTAAAGCTAGATAATTTTTTCAAATAACATCGGTAATAAATGGCGGTGAGGGTGGGATTCGAACCCACGGTAGATTGTTACACCTACGGAAATTTAGCAAACTTCTGGTTTAAACCAGCTCACCCACCTCACCAAACATTTAGCTTTATATAACATTATGTTGTTAAAAGATAAAGAAAGCTTTTTTTTGTTCTTTAAAACTTTTTATCATTAGGCCTCTGGCTATTAAAAGTACAAAAAATCCCATAATCCAATTCATAATGAGTAGACCATAAAATATATCATCAAAATAACCATTCATAATATTTATAACTATCCAAAGAATAACAAATGGTAAAAGAACCATTCTAAAAAGATTCATGTAAAATATAAAATAACTTTTTTTAAGAGCCGCAAATAACGCATGTGAAATAAAAAAGATTGGATAGACTGGACATATAAATGCAGTAATTTTTAAATAACTGGATCCAAACTTAATTACTTCAAGATCATTTGAAAAAATACGGATAATAGGTTCAGATAATAAATAGATTATAATTCCAGAAAAACACATAACCAACATCCCAATTGACACTCCTTTAAAATAAACTTCTCGAACTCGATCATATCTTCTGGCACCAAAGTTTTGACCGGCTATTGATAATACTGCGGTATTCAGACCTATTATAGGTAAGATAAATATCTGTTCAAATCTTAATGCCGATCCATAACCTGCTATGGCTTTATCTCCAAAAATAATTAAAAAATACAATAAAATAAAACCTCCTATTGAAACCATAAAAAGACTAAAAGTTATAGGTATAGCTTGATCAAAAATATTTCTAAAAAAATTCCTTCTAATATAAAAGTTTTCAATCTTTGGAACGATTTTTATCTCTAATTTATTAACTTTAAAATATAAATAAATACATCCAACAAATTGGATCAATATTGTTGAGATTGCTAATCCAGCAATTCCAAATGCTGGAATAAAAAACAAACCAAATATAAAAATAGGATTTAATATTATATTAGCTATTATTCCTACTAACATAAAATTTCTAAAACTTTTTGTATCGCCTTGAGAATTTAGTATTGAATTGAATGAAAATTGTATCAAGAAAATAATAGTGCCTAAAAAAATAATATCGGTATATTTTTTTGCCAATATTATACTTTCTTCACTGTTTCCCATAAATTTAAGAAGATCATAAGAAAAATAGATTCCAATAAAGCTAATAAAAATCGAAAGGGAAATGGCATACACGATAGTATTGTGGGCATAAATAGATGCCGCAATTCTATTTTTTTCTCCAATAGAATTAGCAATTAAAGAGTTACAACCGGACACTATTCCAATACCTGCGGCAATTATTATGAAATAAAGAGGAAAAGATTTTGCAAGGGCAGCTAAAGATTCTGGAGATATTTTTCCAGCATAAAATGTGTCTATAATATTAAATAAAGTTTGAAATAAACTTCCTGTACTAGCTGGAATAGCTATTTGTTTGAGCAATCTTCCAATTGGATTTGAGGTTAAATTTAATTTTTTATCCAATTTTTACCTCAATAATATTCTTTTTGGAAAATATGTTTTTTACCCATTTTTTTTGCGATTAAAATTTGTTTTTGTCTCATAGCAAATCTTTCTTTTTGTGAATCTGTAAGATAATCATGACATTTAGGACAGGAAATACCTTCTACATATTTTTTAGATTTTTTCTCTTCCATTGATACTGGCTTTCTGCACCCGCTACACATTGAGTGGCTTCCGACTTGTAATTTATGTTTAACCGAAACTCTATTGTCAAAAACGTAGCACTCCCCTTTCCATAAACTTTGTTTTTTATTAATTTTTTTTAGGTAGTTCAATATTCCACCTTTTAATTGAAATATGTTTTTAAATCCTTTTCTTTTTAAATAAACAGAGGCCTTTTCACATCTAATTCCTCCTGTACAAAACATCGCAATTTTATTTTTTTTATTAAATTTTTTTAAATATTTTGGAAAATCTCTAAAATGATTTATCTTAGGATTTTCCGCGCCTTTGAATGTTCCAACCTCATACTCAAAGGATTTCCTTGCATCTATTATTTTTATATCTTTTTCTTTTAATAATAAATTCCATTTTTTAGGTTCAACAGAATTTTTAAGCTTTTCTGATTCTAAAACCTGCATTCCTATTGGGATAACTTCTTTTTTAATTTTCACCTTTCCTCTGTGGAAAGGTTGAAAACTACTTGTAGAACTATTTTCGGAATCAAAGTTTTTAATTTTACAAATATTCTTTAATTCTTTATTGATTTTTTGAATGTTATTTTTTTTACCAGAAATGGTGCCGTTAATTCCTTCCTTTGAAAAAATTATGGTTCCTCTTACATTGTTTTTTATTAATTTTTTTTGGAAAGCTTTTCTAAGCTTTTTAAGACTAGATAATTTTTTAAATTTATAAAATCCAAAAATATAAAACATTTAAATTTTCCTACAAATAGTTACCCCATCACCTAATGGCAAAATGGTTTTTTCTACCCTATCATCTTTCTTAATAAAAGAATTAAATTCTCTAATTATATTGGTTAATCGATCATTTTTATTAGGATCAGCAACATCTCCCTTCCACAAAACGTTGTCTATAAGTATAAATCCGTTATTTTTAACAAGCTCTAAAGATAAATTGTAATAATTCTTATAGTTCTCTTTGTCTGCATCAATAAAAATCATATCAAAGATTTTTTTATCATCTTTCAATTTTTTAAGAGTATTCATTGCTGGTCCTAAAATAACTTTCACCTTTTTATCTAAATTAGCTTTTTTAAAAAAATTTTTAGCGGCTTCTGAAGTTTCTCTATTAATATCCAAACAAGTAATGTTTCCATCTTTTGGTATAGCAAGGCCCATTGATAAAGCGCTATAACCTGTAAAAGTTCCAATTTCTAAAATATTCTTTATTTTATTTGTTTTTATAAAAAATTGAAAAAAATAGGCTTGAGTTACTGAAATCTGCATTTTTTTAACATCACCTAAACTTTTATTGTGATTCAATATTTCTTTTTGGACAGGATGTAGATCGTAGCTATGATCGGAGATATATTTTTCCAATCTCTCATTAATTTCTAGACTCTTAATCATTTTTTTAATTTTTCTTTTAGAATATCATTAACTAATTTTGGATTAGCCTTCCCAGATGAAGCTTTCATGATTTCCCCAACGAAGAATCCGTAGAGTTTTTCTTTTCCAGACTTATATTCTGAAACTTTGTCCGAATTATCTTTTAAAACTTTAATTACAATTTTTTCTAGCTCTTTAGGATCGCTTTGTTGTTTCAATCCCTTTTCTTTTATAATTCTTGATGGTTCTCCTCCAGTCTCAACCATTATTTCAAATACTTTCTTTGCTATTTTTCCTGAAATTTCACCAGAACTAATAGCATTAATTAGTGAGGCAAGGTTTTTTGGTGATACAGGTGAATTTTTTATATCTAAATTTTTTTCATTTAAAACGGCAAAGAGCTCAACAATTATCCAGTTTTTAGCAAGTTTTATATCTGCGTTTTTTATTACTTCTTCAAAATATTTTGAAATATTAATCTCTGAAACCAAAACATTCGCTTCGTAAGGTGTTAATTTGAATTTTTTAATAAACCTGTCTTTCTTTTGATCTGGTAGTTCTGGTAATTTTTTTTTCAAACTATCAACAAAACTTTGTTTGATTTCTAAGGGTAATAAGTCTGGATCAGGAAAGTACCTGTAGTCATGTGCCTCTTCTTTTGATCTCATTGATCTAGTTTGATTTTTTTTTGTGTCAAAAAGTCTAGTTTCTTGTTCTATTGCTTTTCCTGATTCAAGTAATTCAATTTGTCTTTTTGCTTCTGAGTCGATGGCCATTTCCATGAATTTAATTGAATTTACATTTTTTATTTCACATCTAGTTCCAAATTTTTTTTCTCCTTTTTTTCTTACAGAAACATTTACATCAGCTCTTAAAGAACCTTCTTGCATATTTCCATCACAGGTACCAAGATATCTCATTATTGATCTAAGTTTTTTAACATAAGAGTTTACCTCGTCTGGAGATCTTAAGTCTGGCTTGCTTACAATTTCCATCAAAGCAACTCCTGATCTATTTAAATCAACAAAAGTATTATCCGGACTTAAATCATGTATACTTTTTCCAGCGTCTTGTTCTAAATGCAGTCTTTCAATACCAATTTTTTTACTACCATAAGGCATATCAAGAGTAACCATGCCTTCTCCAACTATAGGGTTTTTATATTGAGATATTTGATAACCAGCTGGCAAATCAGCATAAAAATAATTTTTTCTATCAAATATGGAGTGTAAATTAATTTTAGCATTCAAACCTAACCCAGTTTTAACAGCTTGCTCTATACAATATTGGTTTATAACAGGAAGCATGCCTGGAAACGCAGAGTCTACCAAACTAACTTGGGTATTTGGTTTTCCACCAAACTTTGTAGATGATCCAGAAAATAATTTTGATTCAGAAATAACTTGGGCATGTACCTCTAAGCCAATAATTACTTCCCAGCTATTTTTTTCAGTTTTTATAAAATAATCAAATTTATCTTTTTCCATAAATTATTCCCACCATCTCTTTATAGGCTGTTTAAAAGCAATATTTTTTTCCATTGCAAAAGCTATATTTAAAATTTTTTGTTCATCTAGTGCTTTTGTTATAAGTTGAAGTCCCAAAGGATGTCCTTTGTCATCTTGTCCGGCCGGTATTGAAATTGCTGGAATGCCAGCCAAATTAACCGGTACGGTAAATATGTCGTTTAAATACATGGATATTGGATCGTTGGTTTTTTCCCCAATTTTAAAAGCTGAGCTTGGAGTGGATGGGGTTAAAATAGCGTCTACATTTTTAAAACACTTATCAAAATCATTTTTGATTAACTTTCTTACTTTCTGTGCCTTAAGATAGTATGCGTCGTAATAACCTGATGATAAAACATAAGTTCCAATAAGAATTCTTCTTTTTACTTCGTCTCCAAATCCTTCTCCCCTGGTGTTCTCATACATTTCTATAAGATTTTTTCCTTTTTTAGATCTATATCCGTATTTAACACCGTCGTAACGAGCCAAGTTTGAAGAAGCTTCTGCAGGTGCAACTATATAATAAGTTGGTAGAGCATACTTTGTATGAGGAAGTGAGATGTCAACAATTTTCGCTCCAGATTTTTTTAGTATATCTATTCCCTTTTTCCAAAGATTGTCTATTTCTTTCGGCATATTATCCACTCTGTACTCTTTGGGTATTCCAATTTTTAATCCTTTTATTTTTTCATTTAAATTTTTTGAATATTTTTCCTTTTTTTTATTTATGGAAGTAGAATCTTTTTCATCATATCCTGACATTGCTTCTAGGAGTAAAGCACAATCCTCAACGTTTTTTGTCATTGGACCAGCTTGGTCAAGTGAAGACGCAAAAGCAACTATTCCCCATCTGGAGCAAAGACCGTAAGTAGGTTTTAATCCTACAGTTCCAGTAAAAGATGCTGGTTGTCTAATTGAGCCGCCAGTGTCTGTACCTATTGTTGCTGGAGTAAGATTTGCTGCCAAAGCACTTGCAGATCCTCCTGAAGATCCTCCTGGAACCAAATCTTTACCTACCGGATTAATTGTGTTTCCAAAATAACTTGTTTCATTAGAAGAACCCATAGCAAATTCATCACAGTTAAGTTTGCCGAGTAAAACAGCTCCCTCAGACCATAAATTATTAGTAACTGTGGATTCATATGTAGGAATAAAATTTTCCAAAATTTTACTCCCTGCTGTAGTCTTAACATTTTTTGTGCAAAATAAATCTTTAACAGCCAATGGTACGCCCGCAAGTAAACCATCAAAATTTTTTTTGTTATCAAAATTTTTTGCGTTCTTTAAACTCTCATCAAAACAAGTTGTTATAAAACAATTCAATTTTTTACTCTTTTGAATATTCTTAATGAAATAATTTGTTATTTCCAAAGAAGATAATTTTTTTGTTTTAATTAAATTTACAATTTCTGATAGTGAGCTTTTATTAAAATCGGACATACTTACTCAACTACTTTCGGAACGATAAAAAAATCTTCGTTTTTTTCGGGAGAATTTTTTAATATCTCATTCTTTATTTTACCGTCATTAATTTTGTCAGTTCTGGGGTCAAGAGTTTTATCTATTACAGAGGTTAAGGGCTCTGTTTTTTTTGTGTCTAACTTGTTAAGTTGTTCTACAAAATTTAATATTGAGGCTAAATCTTTAGATAGAGATTCTAACTTGCTGTCATCAAGAGAAATTCTAGATAGTTTCGCAACTTTTTTAACTTGGTTTTTATCTATAGACATCTATAAACTATGTTTTAGTTTGATTAGAAAGTGAAGTAAAATATAACATATTCATGCAAGATATTGAAGATTTTAAGAAATCTATGGGAAAGAAATCTAGATTATTAGGTATCGACCCTGGTAAAAAAAGGGTTGGTTTAGCTATATCAGATGAAGACAAACTTGTTTCCACACCTTTAAAAACTATTATTAAAAAAAATAATTCTGATCTTGTTAAAGAGATTAATGAAATAATTGGAGAAAATAATATAAAAGGAATCGTTGTTGGAAACCCTATAAATATGGATGGTTCAAAAGGTCCTTCTGCTCAATCAGCAAACGATTTTGCTAAATATCTATCAAATAATATTTCAATACCTGTCACAATGTGGGATGAAAGGCTATCAAGCGAAGCTGCCTTCAATTTATCAAGCAATTTGGACATAAATACATCAAAAAAAGTTGAAAAATTAGACCAAAACGCGGCTTCATTTATATTGCAAGGGGCTATTGATTATATAAGGCGATAAATAACTTGCTATGATAGTACAAAAGGCCTATAGAGTTAATTTTAATGGCGGTTATAAAAAAATTTTCAGCTGTTAAAAAAGTCCAAGAACACCTCTTAGGAATCCAAAATCTATCTATTCAAGAAGCAAATCTTATCTTAGATGAAGCAAAAAATTTTATAAAACTAAATAGAAGTGCTTCTAAAAAATTAGACTTATTAAGGGGAAAAACACAAATTAATTTATTTTTCGAACCCTCTACTCGAACTCAAAGTTCGTTTGAACTTGCTGGTAAGAGATTGGGTGCCGATGTAATGACAATGAATGTTGGAAATTCTTCGTTAAAAAAAGGTGAAACTATATTAGACACAGCAATGTCTCTTAACGCCATGCATCCTGATATTATAGTGGTTAGACACCAAGATTCTGGGGCTCCAAATCTTTTATCTCAAAAAGTTAATTGTGCTGTAATTAATGCTGGAGATGGTTTGAGAGAACATCCTACTCAAGCTCTTTTAGATGCGTTAACAATAATTAATAGAAAAGGAAGAATTGAAGGTTTAAAAATTGCTGTTTGTGGAGACATACTTCATTCTCGAGTAGCTAGATCAAACATTTATTTATTAAACATGCTTGGAGCAGAAGTTAATGTCATTGCTCCCAAAACTTTAATGCCCAACTCAATAAATAAGCTTGGTGTTAAAGGGTTTACAAATATGAAAGAAGGTCTGAAATCCTGTGATATCGTTATGATGCTTAGATTACAAAATGAAAGAATGGCAGGTTCCTTCTTGCCTTCAAAAAGAGAGTACTATGAATACTTTGGTTTAACACCTGACAAATTAAAATTTGCAAAAAAAGATGCTTTGATAATGCACCCTGGTCCAATGAATAGAGGTGTTGAAATAGATACAAAACTTGCTGACGATATCAATGTTAGCTTAGTTAAAGAACAAGTAGAGCTAGGAGTGGCTGTAAGAATGGCATGTTTAAAGCTGTACTGTAAATAATGAAAGAAAAATATTTTATAAACGCCAGAATAATTGACCCATCACAAAATCTCGACGAAGTTGGAGGAGTCATAGTTGATGAAAAAGGCAAGATTAAATCTGTAGGCAAAAATGTTAAAAAGGGAAATATCCCAACTAAAGCAGAAAAAATCGATTTAAAGGGTAAAATTTTAATACCGGGAATAGTAGACATGAAGGTGTTTATTGGAGAACCTGGTTTTGAATATAAAGAAAATTTTAGAACTTTAAGTAATGCTGCTCTATCTGGTGGTGTTACGTCCGTGGTATCAATGCCTAATACAAGCCCAGTAATAGATAATGTATCTATGGTAGACTTTATACTTAGAAGAGGAAGAGATAAAGCCAGTATAAATATTTATCCATCAGCAACTTTGACAAGAAATATGGATGGAAAACTTATGACTGAGCTTGGTTTGTTATCTAAAAAAGGAATAATTGGATTCACTGATGCAACAAAAACTATTCAAAATTCCGAGATGATGTCCAGAATCATGAACTATGCTTCTGACATTGATGTCCTTGTAATGCAACATCCTGAAGATCATGAGCTTTCAAAAGGAAGATGTATTAGCGAGGGAGAAGTTTCAACAAGACTTGGTTTACAAGGCATACCCTATATTGCTGAAAAAATTATTATTGAAAGAGATTTGTCTCTTTTGGAAGAATACCCATGTAGATATCACATATCACAATTATCATCCGCAAAATCTGTAGAGGTAATAAAAAAATATAAAAAAAATGGTTTAAAATTTTCTACCGGTGTGTCTGTTAATAATCTTTCACTTAATGAAAATGATATAGGAGATTTTAAAACTTTTATGAAGGTTTCTCCTCCTTTAAGAAAGGAAGAAGATAGAAAAGCTTTAATTCAAGGTATCAAAGATGGTTTAATAGATGTAATAGTGTCTGATCATAAGCCAGAAGATGAGGAAAGCAAAAGGCTTCCATTTGCACAGGCTGCTGAAGGCTCAATTGGAATTGAAACTCTTCTGTCTCTTGCTTTAGAACTTTATCATAATGGTTCTCTACCCTTAAAAAAAATAATAGAAACTATTACTTGCAATCCTGCAAAAATATTAAAAATCAAAAAAGGTACTTTAAAAAAAGGGTCTGATGCTGATTTATGTATTTTTGATCTTGATCAACCATGGAAAGTGGATGTTTCAAAATTAAAATCGAAATCTAAAAATGCCGCAATAGAAAATAGAAAGCTTCAAGGAAAAGTTGTAATGACTTATCTAAATGGAGAAAGTGTTTTTAACCTACAGTGACATTTGAAATATTTTTAGTATTCCTCTTTTCATACACATCGGGTTCAATACCTTTTGGTTTGATTTTAACTAAATTCTTTTTAAATAAAGACATAAGAGAAGTTGGTTCAAAAAATATTGGTGCAACCAATGTATTGAGAGCTGGAAACAAATTTGTTGCGAGTTTAACTTTGTTTCTGGATATTTTTAAAGGTGTAGCTCCAGTTCTGATTACAAATTATTATTTTCCAAATTTAATTTATCTGTCAGGTCTCATGGCATTTCTTGGACACATATTTCCTGTTTGGTTAAAATTTAAAGGAGGAAAAGGTATTGCAACTTACTTGGGAATAGTTTTTGCTTTATCTTTAAAACTGGGATTGTTCTTCTGTTTATCTTGGATTTTGATAGCCTTGATAACAAAATATTCTTCCTTGTCTTCTGTTGTTTCGGCACTAATTATTTTTTTAATTTCTTTCTTAGAAAATAATTTTGAATTAAATTTGTTTTTATTTATTACTTTTGTAATAATTCTATACACTCATAGACAGAATATCGTTAGGTTAAAAAATAAAACTGAAGATAAAATTAAACTTTAAAATCAACACTTATTATACTTTGATTTGACAAAAAGCTTTATTTTTGACAGTAAGGTCAATTATAATGAATCTTGTCATAGTAGAAAGTCCAGCAAAAGCAAAGACCATAAATAAGTACTTGGGTAAAGATTATAAAGTATTAGCAAGTTATGGTCATGTTAGAGATCTTCCTTCTAAAAATGGATCTGTTGATCCTGAAAATAATTTTAAAATGGAATGGGAATTAGATTCTTTTTCTAAAAAATACGTTAAAGAAATAACTGATGCGGCCGCTGACTCGGAAAAAATTATATTAGCAACAGACCCTGATAGAGAAGGAGAAGCCATCGCTTGGCATGTAAGAGAAATTTTGGAAAGCAAAAAACTTTTAAAGGGAAAAAAGGTAGAGAGAGTTGTGTTTAATGAAATTACAAAAAAAGCTGTTACTAATGGAATTAAAAACCCTAGAGAAATTGAATCCCTATTAGTTAATGCTTATATGGCTAGGAGGGCTTTAGATTATTTAGTAGGTTTTAATATATCTCCAATTTTATGGACGAAACTTCCTGGATCTAAATCTGCAGGACGGGTCCAGTCTGTTGCTCTTAGATTAATAACTGAGCGAGAACATGAGATTGAACTTTTCAAACCAGAAGAATTTTGGACTATTGCCAGTGATTTTGAAAATAATCAAAAGAAACTTATAAAATCTAAACTTTCAGTATTTAACGAGAAGAAGATAGAAAAATTTTCATTTAAGAAAAAAATTGATTCTGAGAAAGCATTAAATGAAATCAAAAATCAATCTTACAAAATAAACGATGTATCTTCGAAAGTTTATAGAAGAAACCCATTGGCTCCATTTACAACTTCAACTTTACAACAAACAGCTTCTGGAAAATTTGGCTTTGGAGCTTCTAGAACAATGCAAATTGCACAAAGACTTTATCAAGGAATAGATATTGAGGGAGATACCGTTGGTCTTATTACTTACATGAGAACAGATGGAACTCAAATTTCTAATGAAGCTATCTCTGATTTTAGAAAATTTATAGATAAAGAACATGGCAAAAAGTATCTGCCAGAGAATCCAAATAGTTATACAGGTAAAAAAGCAAAAAATGCTCAAGAGGCACATGAAGCTATCAGGCCTACGGATATTTCTAACAAGCCCGCTGATATGAAAAAGTATTTGAGCACTGATCAATCTAAACTTTATGAATTGATTTGGAATAGAGCTTTATCTTCTCAAATGAATCCCGCTGAATTTGATAGAAAGAGTATAGTTATAGAATCTGAAAATAAAAAAATTAATTTTAAAGCTAATGGATCTACTATTAAATTTGATGGTTTTCTAAAAGTCTACAAATTTGAGGAAAAAGATGAAGATCTTAAAAATATTTTACCTGAAGTTAAAATTGGAGATAAGGTTGATATAAAAGAACTAATCGATGAACAACATTTTACAGATCCTCCACCAAGATATTCTGAAGCCAGTCTTGTTAAAAAAATGGAAGAATTAGGAATAGGACGTCCTTCGACTTACGCAAGTATAATATCTGTTTTATCTAATAGAAATTATGTTGATTTGCTAAACAAAAGATTTCATCCTACAGATCGAGGCAAGTTACTATCTGCATTTCTTGAAAAATTGTTTGCCAAATATGTTGATTATAATTTTACTGCGGATTTAGAGAATCAATTAGACGAAATCACTAGTGGTAAAGTTGATTGGGTTAAAGTTTTGGATGGTTTTTGGAAAGATTTTTATTCAAATGTTGGGCAAGTTAAAGAAAAAAGAACTAGAGAAGTTTTAGATTTATTGAATGAAAGTTTAGGAGATCTCGTCTTTGAAAGAGATAGCAATGATGCTATCGATAGAAAATGTAAGCTTTGTGAGACTGGCGAATTAAGTCTTAAAAATAGTTTCAGAGGTGGTGCTTTTATAGGCTGTTCTAATTATCCCGAATGCAAATTCACTAGACCATTGTCAAAATCAAAAGCATCACAACAAGTTAATTTAGCTGAACCTAAATTGATTGGAAAAAATGATTTAGGTAAAGATATTTTTCTTAAAAATGGAAGGTTTGGTCCTTATTTGCAATTTGAGATTGAACCTAATGAATTAGACCAAACTAAAGGAAAAAAATCTAAAAAGAAAAAAGAAAATGAGAATTTAAAAAATGTATCTATACCCAAAGGCCTTCCAATTGAAAATGTAGATTTAGAAAAAGCTAAATATTTATGTTCTTTGCCAAAAATAATTGGTAAACATCCTGATTTGAATGAGGACATTACTATTAATATTGGAAGATTTGGTCCTTATTTAAAATGTTCCAATAAATCTGCAAGAATTGAAAGTGTTGATGAATTATTTACAATCGGTCTCAACAGAGCAATAACTTTAATTTCAGAAGCTAAACCTGGTAGAATGTCATCATCTGAAATAAAAAACCTTGGAGAACATCCTGAAGATAAAAAACCTGTAAGAATAATGAAAGGGCAATATGGTCCCTACATTAAGTATAAATCTCTTAATGCTACAATACCCGAAGATAAAGATCCGACTGAAATAACAATGGAAGAAGCTTTAATTTTGATTGAAAAGAGAAAAGAATACGATAAAAATAAAAGAAAGAAAAAGAAATGAGCGCTGAACAAAATTTAAAGAAATTAAATATTAATCTGCCTAAAGCACCAGATCCTGTTGGCGCTTATGTAGCTTCCAAAATTGTTGGAAATTTAATTTTTATTTCTGGACAACTTCCGTTAGATTCTGAAGGAAAATTAATTAAAGGAAAAGTTGGAAAAGAATTGAGTCTAGAACAAGGACAAGAATGTGCAAAGTTTTGTGCTCTGAATCTTTTAGCACAACTTAAAAAAATATCTGGTAGTTTAGATAAAGTAAAAGGCTGCGTTAAAATAACCGGATACGTAAACTCAATAGATTCTTTTGTGGATCAGCCAAAAGTTATTAATGGTGCTTCAGATTTGATTTCAAAAATATTCGGGGATAAAGGCAAACATACGCGTGCCGCTGTAAGCGTAAACTCTCTACCGTTAGGTGCTGCTGTTGAGGTCGAAGGAATATTTGAAATATAATTATCCTCTACCCACTGAGTAATATTTTATATTTCTTCTTTTTAATTCGATTGGATTATAAAGATTCCTCATATCATAAATTTTAAAATTATTTTTCTTAACCACTTTTTTAAAATCTATAGATTTAAACTCGTCCCATTCAGTATTAATAATAATTAAATCAGCGCCTACACAGGCGTTTGCTAAAGTTCTCTCGAATTTTAGATTTTTATTCTTTTTAAATTCCTCTTTAAAACCAGATGGATCATAGTATCTTACTATTGCTCCCTTTTTTAATAAGTATGGTATTAAAACAAGGCTAGATGACTCTCTCATATCATCCGTATTAGCTTTAAATGTTACTCCCAAAACGGTAATTTTTTTGTTTTTGATTTTATTATTCATTATCTTATTAATTCTTTTCGTTAGCAAAATTTTTCTATTATGGTTTGATTTTATTACTGATTTTACAATAGAAAGATTAGTTTTAAACTTGTCAGCAATTGAAACTAAACCTTTAGTATCTTTTGGAAAACAAGATCCCCCGTAAGCCGGTCCTGCTCTTAAAAATCTACTTCCAATTCTAGCATCAGAGCCCATTCCAACCGAAATATCTTCTACATTTATACCTGTTGATTCACATAAATTAGCAATTTCGTTAATAAATGTAACTTTTGTTGCTAAAAAAGCATTGGAAGCATACTTAACCAATTCAGCACCTTTTCTTGATGTAGAAAAAAACTTAGCTCCCTTTTTAACAAGAGGTTCGTAAAGAAGTCTCATTTTTTTGAAAATTTTTTTATTGTCAGATCCAATAACAATTCTATCTGGATACTTAAAATCCCTTATGGCCTCACCTTCTCTTAAAAACTCTGGATTAGATATAACATCAAATAAAGATTTCTTAACTTTTTTTCCAATTATTTTTTCTATTTGATCTCCTGTAGTTACAGGTACCGTGGATTTATTGACAATAATTTTATAGTTTTTAATGTACTTTGATACTGATTTAGCAACATTATATACTTGCGAAAGATCGACCAAATTTGAACCTTTTTTAGTTGGAGTTCCTACGCAAATAAAAATAATTTGTGATTCTTTTACAGCTTTCTCTAAATCGTCAGTAAAATTTAACCTTTTTGCTTTATAATTATTTCGAATTAGGTCATCTAAACCTGGTTCATAAATTGGAGAAATAGCCTTTTTTAATTTATTTATTTTTTTTTTATCTTTGTCTACACAAAAAACTTTGTTTCCTAAATCTGCAAAACAAGTTCCGCTCACTAAGCCAACATAACCTGTACCTATCATGCATATTTTCATAGTAATTTTTTATAAATATTTTGAAATTGTAAGTCCGGAATTAATAAAGCCTTGGAGTGTTCCACAATCAATATATTTTCCTCTAAATATAT
>CACDNJ010000010.1 GCA_902554135.1 uncultured Pelagibacteraceae bacterium
CATCTGTAGTAAATTTTTTTATGAAATCTAATATGATGTATTTTGTGATTTCAGTTTTAGGAGTTTTAATTTTTGTTGGCTTAACTGCTTACGATACTCAAAAAATTAAAAACATGTATTTAGCAAGTGATAGCGGCGAACTGATGGGCAAAAAAGCTGTTATGGGTGCCCTAACTTTATATTTAGATTTCATTAATCTATTTATAATGCTTTTAAGACTTTTCGGTCAGAGAAGATAAAAAATTACTTTACTAATTTTAAGTTAGTCCACTCAACTTTATTTATTAGGTTGTCTAGATTTTCAGATTTTTTTACTATTCTTCCATTTTTATCCAAAATATAAAACTTTTCTGCTTTATTTTTTGGGCTCAAGTTTTTTGATATTCTATAAATGGGTTTTTCAGATGTTCTTTGATAGACATCAAAAGTTATTTCTCTCTTATTTATTGAAAGTCCATAGTCTTTCCAGTCCCCAGAAGAAACTTTTCTTGCATATAAATTGAGTATGGATTGCAGTTCTTTTTTGATAAAGAACTTTTCTTTTTTATAAAATCTGTTGTTAATTATCAGTTTTAATTTACTCTTCATTTTTTTTATATTTCTGTATTAATGGTATTTGAAAAGCCGTAAATATGAAAGTCAATATTAGTATTCCCCAAACTTTAAAATTAATCCAAGTCCCCTCAGATTGTGTTCTCCAAATAATTTCATTAAGTATAGCTAAGAAAATAAAAAAGAAGATCCATCTATACATAAGTTTATTCCAACCTATATCTTCTAATTTTAAAGAACTCTTTAAAAATAGTTTAAGAAAGTTTTTATTAAATGCTATTTTTCCTATCAACAATCCAATTGCAAACAAAATATTAATTACAGTGGGTTTCAAATATATAAATATTGGATTATTAAAAAAAATTGTTAATCCTCCAAAAATAGATATTAAAATTGCTCCCACTAATGGAATATAGGGTATTTTTTTTTCTAGAAAATATACAACCAAGACAGCAATAAGCGTTGCTACAATTAGCGGAGGGATTGCTGTTAATAAATTTTTTCCACCTTTATAATATACTATAAAAAAAATTAATAATGGTCCTAAGTCTGTTAAAAGCTTAACAAAAGATTTATTCACAGGAAAAAGCTATCATAAAAGAAATTTAATTTAAATTTTTTTTATTGATTTTACTGTAAATGTTATTATCTTTATTTAAAGATGGATTCAAAAAAAGCTAAATTTTCAATTGGAGATGTAGTAAAGCACAGGCACTTTAATTTTAGAGGTGTAATATACGATGTTGACTTTGAATTTAATAATTCAGAAGAGTGGTATCAATCAATACCCAAAGATGTTAGGCCACGAAAAGATCAACCCTTTTATCATTTGTTAGCTGAAAATAATGAAATTACATACGAAGCTTATGTTTCAGAACAAAATCTAATTATTGATCCATCGAAGGAACCAATTAGACATCCTCTAGTTAATGAGTTTTTCTCTGGAAAAAAAGGTTCCGCTTATTACAAGCCTTCCAATTAGTTTTTATTTGTCACAAAGTTGACAAGATTCATTCAAAACTCCGACTAAAATACAAAATACATTTCAAGGGTTAGTGTCTAGTTGGGGGTCAATTCTTACTTCCTTATCTCCCTCAAGATCCTCAATTAGGCCAACAAAATATACCATTCAAAAATTACCTAAAATCAGTTAAACCAAACTATGATTAAATTTTTAAATCCTAGCTATGTATTTCGTTTAACTGGAAAGCTATTAAATTTTTTAAAAACTTTTGTAATACCCATGATTGTTGTTGGATTAATTTTTTCTTTATTTGTATCACCAAAAGATTATATCCAGGGAGATGCTGTGAGGATCATGTATGTACATGTACCTTCAGCTTGGATAGCTCTACTTAGTTTTGCAACAATTAGCTTTCTTTGTATCCTTAATTTTATTTTCAAATTTAAAAATGTAAGTTTAATTTACAAAAGTCTTGCTCCTATAGGATTGACTTTTAATATTATTGCTATCGTTACAGGGTCACTCTGGGGACAGCCAACCTGGGGAACTTGGTGGGTGTGGGATGCAAGATTAACTTCAATGTTAATTTTAATGCTTTTTTATATAATTTTTATTTTTTCGTACAAATTTATTTCACATTCTGAAAGATCAATAAAAGTTTGTACTTCAATCTCAGTTTTAGGTCTGATAAATCTAATTATTATTAAATATTCAGTAGATTGGTGGTCTACTCTTCACCAAACTTCAAGTATAAACATCGGCAAAGAAACAACGGTACATTTTTCCATGTTAATACCACTAGGGCTTATGTTATTTGCGCTTTTTGTGTATGCTGCGTTAATTTTTCTAATGAAATATAGGATAGAAACAATTAGACTCAAAAGAAAGGGTTTAAAAAAATTATGAATTTGGACATTTTTCTAATGAATGGTTACGGCATTTATGTTTGGTCATCTTTCCTATTCACTTTCTTGGTTTGTTTATTCTTGTTTTTGAAAACAAAAAAAACTTTAAAAAAACTTGAAAAGGATTTCATTAAAGAAGCACAAAATCTTTCCGATGAACAACTTGAAGATCTTAAAAGACAAAAAGTTGCAAAGGAAATTTTAATTTCGCATTCAAGAAATTAATCCAGCATTTTTGAAATGCTTAATATAAAGATCAAAAATAGATTATCAATCTTTATAGCTTTATCTGTAATAAGCATTTTAATTATCATTTTTATTTTTAAAGCATTGGAAGATAATGTGCTTTATTTTTATTCACCTTCAGAAATTAAAAATAAAAACGATATTATCTTCGAAAAAAGTATGAGAATAGGCGGTATGGTAAAAAATGGATCTATTCAGAGCAGTAAAAATGAGATCAAATTTATAGTTACAGATTTTCAAAATGAAATAATAGTCAGTTATGAGGGAACCGTTCCTGCTCTTTTTGCAGAGGGCAAGGGAGTAGTTGCTGAAGGAAAATTAAGAGATAAAAAGTTTTTTTTAGCAACAAGAATTTTGGCTAAACATGATGAAAATTATATGCCTCCTGAAATCAAAGAAAGTTTAGAAAAAAATGCTAAGTGAGCTTGGTATAATTTTTATAAGTACAGCATTATTAATAAGTTTAGTACTAATATATTTTTCCTTTATCGAAGTAAAAAATTCAAACAATATAATACCAAAGAAAATATATAAATTTTCTCTGTTGCAATTAATTTTTTCTGTACTGAGCTTTATAATTTTATTACTCGGATACGTTTTTTCTGATTTTTCAATAATAAATGTATATGAAAATTCTCATACAACTAAACCATTATTTTATAAAATATCTGGAACCTGGGGAAATCACGAAGGTAGTTTGTTATTATGGATCAATATTTTAGTTTTGTTTTCTTTCTTGTTTCTATTTCTAAATAAAAATGGAAATAAAAATTTTAAAATTTTTACTTTATTATTTCAGAATTTATTAATAGCAATTTTTTTTATTTTTTTATTAACAACTTCAAATCCATTTTCTACAATATACCCTATTCCAACTGAAGGAATGGGTTTGAATCCAATTTTACAGGATCCGGCATTAGCAATACACCCTCCTTTGCTCTATATAGGATTTGTTGGTTCATCTATTTATTTTTCAGCAGCTTTATCAGCTTTAGTTTCAAAGATTGATGCAAAGTCATTAGCAATATCCATAAAGCCCTGGGTTTTGATTTCGTGGTTTTTCCAGACAGTTGGAATACTTGTTGGATCTATTTGGGCTTATTATGAATTAGGTTGGGGAGGATATTGGTTTTGGGATCCAGTAGAAAATTCTTCTCTAATGCCATGGTTTGTAATGACAGCATTACTCCATTCCGTTTTGGTTTTAGAAAAAAAAATTGGACTTTATTCTTGGGTAATAGTTTTAAGTATTCTCACCTTTACAATGAGTGTGACAGGAACTTTTCTGGTAAGATCAGGAATTTTGAATTCCGTACATACTTTTGCACATGATCCGTCCAGAGGATTATTTATTCTTACCTTTTTAATTTTGATGGTATTTTCATCAATGTTTATTTTTTTTAAACATGCCCCAATTGAAAATAAAAAATATCAAATATTATCAAAAGAGTTTTTTATTTTGATTAATAATTGGTTTATGATTTTTTTTCTTGCAGTAGTTTTAATTGGGACCCTTTACCCTATTTTTCTTGATACCCTAACCGGAACAAAAATATCAGTTGGACCGCCGTATTATAATTTTGTTTTAGCCCCTTTTTTAATTCCCCTGCTGTTTTTAATGACGTTAGGACCTAAACACAAATGGATTTCATCAGAAACAAAAATTTTTTTTAATTTAGTTTTATTTTTGTCCGTTTTTTTATTTTTAATTACTTTTCTTGTTATCAAAGAAAATAGTTTGTTATTGAATTTAATACTTTTTTTTTCAATCTATCTGATTGTACAAACTCTTTTTGATTTATACGATAGTTTTAAAAGAAGAAATATAAATTTTTCGAGAATTTTATCTCATTTAGGTTTTGGATTATTAATTTTTTTTATATCTATTAATCATATATTTTCTCAAGAAAGTAATTTTAATTTAAAATTAGGAGAATCAAAAGAAACAGAAAATTATGTTATTAAATTTGAAAATTTAGAACAATTTTCAGGTAATAATTATAAATCTCTTATTGGACACTTTAAAATTTTAAATAAAGACAAATTATTTAATGAAAATTTAAAACCAGAAATAAGGATATATAACCAACCTGTAACTGTGACTTATGAGGCTTCAATTAATTCTGGATTTTTTTCGGACACTTATTTAACTATGAGTAATATATCTGAATCTGATATTTTTAATATTAAATTTCAAAGAAAACCTTTTATGAATTTTATATGGGTATCCGTCTTACTTATCTCTTTTGGAGGTATAATAAATTTTTTTAACAAGAAAAAAGTGATATGAAAAAAATTCATTTAATTTTAATTTCCATATTTTTTATTTTTATTTTTGCTGTTTTTTATTTGAGTCTGCAGAATGAAAAAATCTATAATACCGAAGATTTGGTTGGAAAAAAAATCAATGAAGTAGAGTTAGAATTATTTGGAAAGGATGGAACTTTTAATACAAAAGAAATTTCAAATTATGAATTTACCCTATTAAATTTTTGGGCCTCTTGGTGTGCTCCATGTAGAAAAGAACATAAAAATTTAATTCGATTAAGTAAAAATAAAAATTTAAAAATTATTGGAGTTAATTTTAAAGATGACGAAATTAACGCAAAACAATTTTTGCAAGAAATGGGAAATCCATTTTATATTCTTACCAAGGATTCTAAGGGCAAAAAATCCGTTAACTTTGGTGTTTATGGTATTCCTGAAACTATTTTAGTTAATCCAGAACTAATAATTTTGAAAAAGTATATTGGACCCCTAAGTTCTAAAGATGTTAACGAAATAGGTAAATTAATTAAAAAATGAAAAATATAATTAACGGAATATTTTTATTAATTTTTCTTACTTCAAATAATTTTGCTGAAGAAGATTTAAACAATAAAATTTTAAAAAATCTTAGATGTTTAGTGTGCCAAGGACAGACGGTTTCTGACTCAAACTCAGACTTTGCTCAAATTATTAAAAGTGTTGTAGATGACAAAATTCAAGAGGGTATGACTGAGAAACAGATATACAATTTTCTATCTGACAAATATGGAGATTGGATTTTATTTGATCCTCCATTTAAAAAAACCAGTTACGTTTTATGGTTTTTACCTTATGTCTTATTTGTGATGGGTATGTTATTTTTATTTTATCTTTTTAAAAGGTCGTCAATTCGTAGAAAATAATAAAAGTGTGTACATTACAGCGTATAAATTGTATTTTTAGAGCAATGAAAATAAGAAGTTATATCATAAGCTTAGGACTGTCTTTGCTAGCATTCGGTGCATCTTTGGCTGACGAGAAAAGGTCGGGTGTAAATTTTTATACCGGAATGTTTGATTTCAGTGATGACAAAAAAAGATCTTCCTTATTTGGTATTGAACATCAGAACGAAAATTTGTATCGAGACACAATTTTTGGGAGAGTTTCCCCAGTCACTGGGATGATGTTTACAGTAGATAATGCAGCATATTTTTATACAGGTATTGAAGCAAATTATGAATTAGGACCGCTTAAAGTAACACCAAGTTTTACTCCTGGTCTCTATAGTCAAGGTGACGGCAAAGATTTAGGTCATCCTCTAGAATTTAAAAGTGAAGTTCAATTGTCAATGGATTTAGGAGAAACCACTAATTTTGGAATGTCTTACAACCATGTATCTAATGCTAGTCTGGGAGAAAAAAATCCCGGGGCAAATAGTTACATGTTTAATTTTCTAAAAAAATTTTAAATTAATTTAAAAAACTAATGAATCTAAAAGATTGCTACAACTTTGATGATTTTAGAAAATTAGCAAAAAAAAATTTACCAGCACCAATATTTCATTATATAGACGGAGGATCTGACGACGAAGTGACTCTTAAGAGAAATACCGAGTCCTTTGAAAAATGTGATCTAGTTCCCGATATTCTGGCAAGCGTTGGTGAACCAGATATGACCACAGAAGTTTTTGGGAAGAAAATAAAAATTCCTATATTTTTATCACCAACTGCAATGCAAAGACTTTATCATCATGATGGTGATAAGGCTAGCGCGCGTGCAGCGGAAAAATTTGGAACATTTTATGGTATGTCGACAATGGGAACATCGTCGATTGAGGAGATTTCGAATATTTCAGGAGGACCAAAATTATTTCAGCTATATATTCACAAAGACAAAAGCTTAACTGATAACTTAATTGATCGATGTAAAAGATCAGGCTTTAATGCTATGTGTTTAACCGTTGATACAGTTGTGGCTGGTAATCGTGAAAGAGATCATAGATGGGGCTTTACTACCCCGCCAAAGCTAACTTTAAAAAGTTTATTAAGTTTTGCTTTACATCCGAAATGGTCGATTAATTATTTAACTCACAAAAAATTTGAATTAGCAAATGTATCTCATTTTACAAAAAAAGGCAGCAGTATAGCTAAAGGTGTAATGGAATATATTAATGAACAATATGATCCTGGAATGGGTTGGAAAGATGCTGAGTATTGTATAAAAAAATGGGGCGGACCATTTGCGATTAAAGGAATTATGTCTGTTGAAGATGCAAAACGTGCCGTACAAATTGGAGCTTCAGCAATTATGCTTTCTAATCATGGAGGCAGACAACTTGATGGATCGCGAGCACCATTTGACCAACTTCCAGCAATAGCAGATGCAATTGGTGGAAAAGCTGAAATAATTTTAGACGGAGGTGTAAGAAGAGGAACACACGTCCTAAAAGCGTTATCATTAGGTGCGACAGCGTGTAGCTTTGGAAAAGGTTATTTGTTTGGACTTGGGGCTGGTGGACAAAAAGGAGTCGAAGCTGTTTTGCAAAGAATGCATGACGAAATTAAACGCGACATGATATTAATGGGCTGTAAATCAATTAAAGAATTAAATAAATCAAAAATTATTTACAGATTATGAAGTTAGCTGCAGGTTTGTCTAGATTGGGTACTGAAAATGCCTTCAAAATTTTAGCCGAAGCAAAAAAACTTGAAAAAGAAGGTAAAAAAATAATTCATTTAAGTTTGGGACAACCTGATTTTAAAACTCCAAATCACATTGTAAATTCAACAGCTCAAGCATTAAAGGATGGTCATCACGGCTATGTGCTTCCTAATGGAATTATTGAATGTAGAGAGGCTGTGAGCAGAAAAATAAAAAAACTCTACAATGCAAAAATTAATCCGGAGCGCATAATAATTATGCCAGGTGGAAAACCTACAATGTATTATGCAATTAGTTTATTTGGCGAACCTGGGGCTGAAATTATTTATCCTGATCCAGGATTTCCCATATATGAATCTATGATAAATTATACGGGAGCCAAAGCTATTCCTATTAATATGCTTGAAAACAAAACTTTTACTTTGGATCCAGAAAAAATACTTTCTTTAATTAATAGCAAGACAAGATTGTTGATTCTCAATAATCCCACAAATCCTATGGGTAGTTTCACCGAAAAAAAAATAATTGATAAGTTAGCAGAGGGTCTAAAGAAGTATCCTCATGTTGCGATTATGAGTGATGAAATTTATGACAGATTGATTTTTGATAATAAGAAAATGCCAACATTTCTCAACTATCCAGATCTTTATAACAGATTGATTGTTTTAAACGGATGGAGCAAAACTTATTCTATGACCGGATGGAGATTGGGATGGAGCATTTGGCCGGAGAAATTCGTTGAACATGTTGTAAAATTTTGTGTAAATAACCATTCGTGTGTTAACGCAGCAATCCAGTTCGGGGGTATATCTGCTTTAGATGGCCCAGAAGAATCCATCGAAGAAATGATGAAAAAATTTTCTGCTAGAAGAAAACTTATACACGAAGGTTTAAATAATTTAAAAGGCATAAAATGTAGTTTACCAGGAGGGGCTTTTTATGCTTTTCCAAATGTTAAAGAAACAGGAATGAATGGTGCAGAATTTTCCAAAAAATGTTTACATGAAGCCGGTGTTGCAATTGTTCCAGGTACTGCTTTTGGAAAATTCGCAAATGACTATGTTAGGTTTAGTTTTGCCGCATCCAGAGACAATATTTCCCAGGCATTAGAGAAAATTAAAAAAATTCTTTAATAAAAATCAAATTTATTAGTCATTTTGGGCACTTAATTTTTTGACCGAAGTATTTTTAGCTTATAGAATAAAATTATGACAACTCTTAAGATGCCTAAAGTTGATAGGAAAGTTATAAAAAATAGAGACAACATAATAAAAGATATTTGTAATTTTACGAGAAGAAGAAACGTCTTAGCTGAACATGAAGAGTTAAAGCCGTATGAGACAGATGGATTAACTGCTTACAAACAAACACCAATGCTTGTAGTTTTACCAGAGACTACCCAAGAGGTAAGTAAGATTCTATCCTACTGTAATAAAAATAAAATCAAAGTTGTACCAAGAGGTGCAGGAACTGGTTTAGCAGGAAGTGCTTTACCTTTAGCAGATTGTATTTTATTAGGCCTTGGAAAATTTAATAAGATATTAGAAATAGATTATAAAAACAGATGTGTTGTTGCTCAGCCAGGTGTAACAAATCTTGGCATAACCCACGCCGTTCAAGATAAAGATTTTTATTATGCTCCCGACCCTTCAAGTCAGATAGCTTGTTCAATAGGAGGTAATGTTGCTGAAAATTCAGGAGGAGTTCACTCATTAAAATACGGAACAACAACCAACAATATTCTTGGAATAGAAATAGTCTTAATGGATGGAACCATAACAAGAGTTGGAGGAAAAGTTTTTGATTCTCCAGGCTATGACTTACTTGGATTAATAACTGGATCTGAAGGCTTATTGTGTGTAATCACTGAAGTTACTGTAAAAATTTTAAAAAAACCTGACACAGTTAAAGCTATTCTCCTTGGTTTTCCAACTATAGAGGACGGAGGAAATTGTGTTACTAAAATTATTTCGGGAGGAATAATTCCTTCTGGAATGGAAATGATGGATAAAGTTTTGCTTGAAGCAACTAATAATTTTTCTAAAGCTGGCTATCCTTTGGACGCAGAAGGAATGTTGATTGTTGAATTGGACGGAACAAAATCAGAGGTTAACGAACTAATTGATAGAGTGGCTGAAATTGCAAAACAAAATAAATGTTCAAGTATGAAAATAAGTAAATCAGATGAAGAAAGATTAAAATTTTGGTCGGGAAGAAAAGCTGCCTTTCCAGCTTGTGGAGAAATGGCGCCAGATTATTATTGTGTGGACGGGACTATTCCCAGGGGCAAACTAGCTAAAGTTTTAAAAGAAATAACAAAACTATCAAAAAAATACAAATTGCCTGTAGCTAATGCGTTTCATGCAGGCGATGGAAATTTGCATCCAATTATCATGTTTGACGCTAATGATAAAAAATCATTGGAAAAAACAGAAAAGTTTGGCGCAGATATTTTAAAATTATGCGTGAAATTCGGCGGAGTTTTATCTGGAGAGCATGGTATAGGCGTAGAAAAACGTGAGCTAATGTGTGAAATGTTCAATAACAATGATATTCAGCAACAAATAAGTATAAAAAATTCACTTGACCCAAGTTCTTTATTAAATCCCGGGAAAGTATATCCCATTTTAAGAAAATGCGCTGAAGAAGGAAGGTTGCACATTCATGGAAGAGACAAATCAAAATTTTCAGACATCCCTAGATTTTAATTCAGGTATATTAAAGCCTGAAAATGAAAATGATCTTCAAGAGATAATAAGGTATTGCTACAAAAAAGATTTACCAATTGAAATAGTCGGAACAGGAACAAAAAATGAGATAGGAAAAAAACTTCAGTGTGCCAAAATTCTTGATATGTCTAATATCTCAGGAATAGTGGAATATAAACCTGAGGAGCTTTACATAACGGTTAAAGCTGGAACACCCATTAAAATTGTACAGGATGAATTAAAAAAGAATAATCAACATTTAGCTTTTGAACCAACCAATTTTTCTGAGATTTTTAAAAAAGATTCAAATGAAGGAACTGTAGGTGGAACCTTGTCATGCAATTTTTCTGGATCCAGAAGATTTAAAGTCGGTAGTGGAAGAGATCACATCCTTGGTTTCAAAGGATATAATGGCAGAGGTGAAAAAATTAAATCAGGAGGAACGGTTGTAAAAAATGTGACAGGATATGATTTATCTAAATTAGTTACAGGTTCTTTTGGAACTCTTCTGGTATTAAGTGAAATAACTTTAAAAGTTTTACCACTACAAACTGATATAAAAACTATTGTCATTAGCGGTTTGGCATTAGAACATGCTCTAGGAATTATGGCATCTTCGATAGCATCATCAAATGATCCATCAGGTGTAGTATTTTATCCAGGAAGTTTAAGAAATAATTTTGTATTTAACGATCTTACTCATCAAGGTTCTATAACTGCGATAAGAATTGAAGGAACAAAGGCATCAACAGAACAAAGGATAGATAATCTTTTTAAAAATTTAAGTTTAGAAGAAACAAAAACTACAATTTTAGACAGTACTCAGTCAGAAATTTTTTGGGAAGATACAAGAGCCCTTAAAGTTTTTTCAAAAAATCAAAAAAACATACTAAGGGCTGTAGTGCCTCCATCAGAAACAGTAAATTTAATAAATAGACTAAAAACCTTTCACCCGAGCTACTTTATTGATTGGGGTGGCTCATTAATTTGGTTAGAATTAGATTATCTGTCCAATCAAAAGATTGACCAAATAAGAAAAAGAGTTTTGGATACAGGTGGCTACTTAACGGTAATTAAATCTCCAACCAATATCAAATCTTCTTCTGAAATATTTACTATTGACCCAATTAAATTTAAAATTTCTCAGAATTTAAAAAAAAGTTTTGATCCAAAAAGAATTTTTAATCCAGGGAAAATGTATACAGGAATATAAATGCAAACAAATTTTTCAGAAGACCAATTAAAAGATAAAGACAATAAGTCTACAGAAAAAATTTTAAGAAAGTGTGTACATTGCGGAATGTGCAACGCTACGTGTCCAACTTTCAATATTTTAGGAGATGAACTGGATGGTCCAAGAGGAAGAATATATTTAATAAAAGAAATGATAGAAAAGAAAAAAACTCCAACTGAAAAAGTAGTATCACATATTGACAAATGTCTATCATGTTATGCTTGTATGACAACTTGTCCTTCAGGGGTCAATTATATGCATCTAATCGACCACGGTAGAAACTATATAGAAAAAAAATATAAGAGACCATTTTCAGAAAGAATATTTAGAGACTTTCTCTCAAAAACTTTACCAAAACCCAATATTTTCAAATTTTTAGTTTTATTGTCAAAGTTTGGAAAAATTTTTAAATTTTTAATGCCAAAGAGCTTGAGAAGCATGATGGATTTGTCTCCCCAAAAAATATATGGAAAAACTCTGAGGTTTCAGAACGTATACAAAGCTGAAAGGAAAAGACCAACTGCGAGAGTAGCTTTATTAATTGGTTGTGTTCAGAGAGTTGTTTCGCCACAAATTAATGAATCCACTATAAGAATATTAACCAGACATGGAGTTGAAGTAATTACAATGCCAGAAGTGGAATGTTGTGGCTCTCTAAATCATCATCTTGGTAAAGAAGATCTTGCAAAAGAGAGTTTTAAAAAAAATATCGACTTATGGTATGACGAATATTTAAAAAACGGATTGGACGCTATTATTTCTAATACTTCTGGATGTGGAACTACTTTAAAAGATTATGGATTTATATTTAGAGATGATAAAGAACTAAAAAAGAAAGCTAAAAAAATCTCAGAGTTATCAAAAGATATTTCAGAATTTCTTGATGAAAATTTAAAACTTAATTTTAAAAAGGAAAAAAATCTCAAAAAGTATAATATTGCGTACCACTCTGCTTGTTCAATGCAACATGGCCAGAAGGTTCATAAACAACCGATAGATTTATTAAAAAAAACTGGGAATAATATTTTAAATATACCAGACGGACATATTTGTTGTGGTTCAGCTGGGACTTATAATATTTTACACACAAAAATTGCAAAACAATTGTTGAAACAAAAAGTAAACAATATCAATAAAGTCAAACCAGATTTGATTTCTACCGGAAATATCGGATGTATTATGCAAATTGCTAATGGAATTGATATTCCGATAGTTCATACGGTAGAATTGATGGATTGGTATACAGGAGGGCCAAAACCTAGAAGTCTTAACTCGATATGAAAAAAAAAATTTTAATTACTAGAAAATTATTGAGATCAAATGAAGAAAAAGCAGCTAAACTTTGGAACGTTAAACTAAATTTAAACGACGAAGTTTATTCACAGAAAAAATTAATTGAACTAAGTCAAGGTTTTGATGGAATTTTAAGTTCTTTGACTGACAAGATTGACGAAAAGGTTATAAATAGTTTGCCCTCAAGCATTAAAATTATTTCAAATTTTGCTGTCGGCTTTGGAAATATTGATCATGAGGCAGCAAAAAAAAGAAATATTGCTGTCACCAACACCCCGGATGTTTTAACAGATGCCACAGCTGAAATAGGAATGCTATTAATTCTTGGTGCATGCAGAAGGGCTAACGAGGGTATAAATTATGCAAGAAAAGAAAATTGGAAATGGTCAGCAGATTTTTTAATTGGTAAACAGCTGACTGGATCAAGGCTTGGTATTTTAGGCATGGGAAGAATTGGAAGGGCTGTAGCAAAATTGGCCAAAAGTTTTGGTATGGAAATTCACTACAGAAATAGATCAAAATTAAATCCAGAACTTGAAATGGGTGCAAAATATCATGAAAACATAAAAAGTTTGTTTTCAGTTTCTGACGTATTGTCTATTTGTTGCCCCGCAACAAAAGAAACCAAAGATATTATAAACAAAGAAACCTTAGAATATTTTCCAAGCGGAGCTATTATTACAAATGTTGCAAGAGGAGATATGATAGATGATGAAGCTATGGTTCAGGCTTTAATAAACAGAAAAATATATGCAATAGGTTTGGATGTTTACAAGGGAGAACCAAAAATTCATCCTGGTTACTTAAATCAACCTACCGCATTTATTCTACCTCACCTTGGCAGTTCGACAAAAAAAACTAGAACGGCAATGGCAAATCTTGCCATAGATAATATTGAAGAATTTTTTAAGACAGGAAAGTGTAAAAATAGAATTAATTAGTACAATCTGAAATTGAATCATTAATTTTTTTCTTAGATCTACTCGAGAATCTGATCGAGACTTCTCAATCTATTTGTGCTTAAATAATTTAACTAGTTAATTAACTAAGGGGGACAATTATGTCTAAGAAAGAAAAAACGTTAAGAAGAGTGAAAACTCCTTCAAGACGTAAATTCTTTAAAGCAGCAGCAGCAACCGGTGCAGCAGCAGCAGCAACTATTGCCATGCCGAACGTAGCATTTGGTGCTCCTAAAACTTTAAAGATGCAAGCAGCTTGGCCATCAGGAGCTAATATATTCTTCGAAATGGCAGGCGACTATGCAAAGATGGTTAGCGACATGTCAGGTGGAGAACTGAAGATTGATCTTCAGCCAGTTGGTGCAGTTGTTAAAACATCTGAAATCGGTCAGGCAGTAAGTTCTGGAGTTCTAGATATGGGACACTGGGTAACTGCTTACTGGTACGGAAAAAATCCAGCAGCATCATTGTTTGGTACTGGTCCTTCGTACGGAATGTCATCTCAAGAAGTTATGGGATGGATGGAGTACGGTGGAGGAAGAAAACTATACGAAGAAGTAATCTCAAAGGTTGGCTTTAACTATATAGGTTTCTTTCATATGCCAATGCCTGCTCAGCCATTTGGTTGGTTCAAAAAGAATGTAACTAAAGTGTCTGATGTTAAAGGTATGAAGTATAGAACGGTTGGTCTTGCGACTAACGTTTTAACAGCAATGGGAATGGTTGTAAGACAGCTTCCTGGTGGAGAAATTCAGCCTGCAATGAAAACAGGTTTGATTGAAGCCGCGGAGTTTAACAACCCAACTTCAGACTCACAGTTTGGTATGCAAGACGTATCTAAGCATTATCACTTAGGTAGCTTCCACCAATCTCAAGAGATGTTTGAAATTCCAATTAATAAGAAGACATTTAATGGATTAGAACCTAAGCATCAGGCTATTCTGAAAAATGCTGCTTATGCTGCGAATACAGACAACTACTTTAAAGCATTAGTGAGATACTCAGCAGATTTATCTAAGTTGATGAACAAACATAAAGTTAATGTTTATCAAACTTCAGATGAAATCTTAGCTCAACAATTAAAAGGATGGGACAAAGTTATTGGAGACTTCAATAAAAAAGATCCTTTCTTTAAAAAAGTTGTAGACTCACAAAAAGCTTACGCTAAAAGAGTAATGAAGTACTTGCTGATGAATCAGCCTAATTACAGACTGGCTTATGAAAATGAGTTCGGTAATTTAGCAAAAGTTAAAATTTAATAGATTTTAAAAAATTAAAGGGGGCTCTAGTAGCCCCCTTTTTTTATGGCAATTCAAAAGGAATTAGACTAACTTATTAGAAGGATGATGAGGGGATACATACACTTTGCAGATACATTAAGCACTTCATTAGGTAAAGCATTTTCTTGGTGCATAGTTATTTTAATGGGAGGAACTTGTTATGAAGTTATTATGGCCTATGCTTTCAATGCTCCGACACTTTGGAATTTTGATTTTAGTTTACAAATGTATGCAGGAATTTTTATGATGGCGGCTGCATATACTTTATCTACAGAAGCCCATGTGAGGGGAGATGTAATTTATAGACTTTTTAAACCACGTACCCAAGCTTGGATTGATTTAATTCTTTATTTTATTTTTTTCTTTCCTGGTATTATTGCATTGGTTTTTTATGGTTACGAGTATGCGGCTTTAGCTTGGAAAATTAAAGAAACCAGCTGGAATAGTCCTGCACAAATTAATATTTATATGGCCAAAACTTTTATTCCTTTATCAGGCGTGTCTTTAGTCATTCAAGGTATAAGTGAAGTTTTTAGATGTATTATTTGTATCCAAACTGGTCATTGGCCTGCAAGATCAGTTGTAGCAGCAGAAGAAACAGAAAAAATGTTAATGAGAACTTCTCAAGACGAGGATCAAAAAGATGTTATTTAGTTTAACAAATCCCGAAATAGCAATAATGATGATGGGAGTTTTTCTTTTTGCTGTTCTACTAGGATTTCCAATTGCATTTACATTGTTGGCAATGGGAGTGGGTTTTGGATACTACGCTTATTACGATCCTTCACAGATGGAGCATCTGTTTGATAATAGAATTTTTACACTGTTAGTTTCTAATACTTATACAATAATGGATAATAATGTGTTAACGGCAGTGCCATTATTTTTATTTATGGGCTACTTAGTCGAACGCGCTGGTATAGTTTCGCGTTTATTTTTTGCAATTAGGCTTGCTTCACACAAATTACCTGCTTCAATGGCAGTTGCTGCTTTAGTAACTTGTGCATTATTTTCAACAGCAACAGGTATAATTGGTGCCGTAGTAACTTTGATGGGATTATTAGCCTGGCCAGCGATGATTAGAGCTGGGTATGATAAAAAATTTGCATCAGGAGTAATATGTTCTGGTGGATGTCTTGGTATTTTAATTCCACCAAGCATTATGTTGATTGTTTATGCCGTTATTGCACAACTATCACCGTTAAGATTATTTGCTGCCGCTATTTTTCCAGGATTAATGTTAGCAGGACTTTACATTATTTATGTTGTGGTTTTAGCTTATTTTAAACCAGAATTGGCACCAAAACCTAAAGAAGAAGATATACCCCCAAGAGCAGAAATTATTCGTGAAGTAATGGTTTCGTTTCTTCCATTATTCTCTTTGATCATTCTTGTACTCGGAACAATCTTAGCAGGTTTGGCCACACCAGCAGAGGCTGCTGCAGTTGGAGCATTTGGATCCATTGTGTTATCCGTTTTTTATAGAACTTTAAAATGGAAAAATTTTAAAGAATCAGTATTTCTAACAGCAAAAACAACTGCAATGATTATGTGGCTTTTTGTAGGATCATGGACATTTGCGTCGGTCTTTTCTTACTTAGGCGGCCATGAAGTATTTGAACATTTTTTTAAGTCTATGGATTTACAGCCTTGGCAATTTTTAGTTATTACTCAAATAATTATTTTCTTGTTGGGTTGGCCTCTTGAGTGGACCGAGATTTTAATTATATTTGTACCAATATTTTTACCATTAGTTGAGTTTTTTGGAGTTAATCCGTATTTCTTTGCAATGTTAATTGCACTAAATTTACAAACTTCATTTTTAACACCACCCATGGCGATGTCCGCTTATTATTTAAAAGGTGTGCAAAGCAAAAATGTAGAATTGCTTGATATCTTCAAAGGCATTATGCCATTTTTATTAATTGTTATTTTTGCAATGTTTTTAATGTATACGTTTCCTGGAATAGCACTTTGGTTGCCAGAAGCACTATTTGCTAACTAATAATAAAAAATGAGTAAAATTCTTTCAATTTCAGCTGTTGAGCTAGTTGAAAAACTAAAAAGTGGTGAAGTTTCTTGTGTAGATGTCTGTAAGGAATATCTTAAAAGGGTAGATAAATTTGAAAAGGATGTAAAAGCTTGGGCCTTTTTAGATAAAAAACTTTTATTAGAGAAAGCCGGAGAAAAAGATGAATACAGAAAATCTGGCAAACCACTGGGACCACTTCACGGTTTACCAATTGGAATAAAAGATATTATTGGAACTGAAGATATGCCAACAGAATGTGGAACAATTTTAAGAAAAGGAATGTCCGAAAGTGCAGATGCTGAAGTAGTTAATCTTTTAAAAATTTCTGGGGCAATAATTATGGGAAAGACAGTTACAACAGAACTTGCATATTTTGATCCAGGAAAAACTACCAATCCTCATGATAAAACTAGAACACCAGGAGGATCATCAAGTGGCTCAGCAGCAGCTGTTGCAGCACACATGACTCCTTTGTCGGTTGGAACTCAGACAAAAGGTTCAATAATTAGACCGGCTTCTTATTGCGGAGTTGTTGGGTACAAACCTTCCTTTGGTTTGATATCAAGAAATGGAGTTTTGAAGCAATCTTCAAAGTTGGATCATGTTGGTGTATTTGGAAAAAAAGTTGAAGATGTTGCTCTTCTCGCTAAATGTCTGATCAAAAAAGATTTGTATGATAAAGATACAGTTCATTATTCTGCAGATAAAATGTTAGAAGAGTGCAGAAAGGGACCCCATTTCGATCCTAAATTTATATTTTATAAAACTACAAATTGGAAAAATATAGATAAAGAATCTCAAAAAGCCTTTCAATTTTTGATAAAGAAGCTAAAAAAACACATAGAGGTTTTTGACGAACCTTCTTATTTTAAAGATATACATAAACACCAGCAAGTAATCCATGAAACTGACATGGCGAATAGTTTTCAAAAATTTTACAAAGATTCTAAAAATAAACTTGGAAAAAAACTTGTTGAAGCCATTGAACGTGGATACAAATATTCCGCAGGCCAATACACCGAGGCAAAAGATTTTATGGAGCAAAGTTACAGATCTTACAGTGAGGTTTTTGAAGATTATCATGGTGTAATAACACCTTCTTCTACTGGTGTTGCTGATAAAGGATTAAAATTTACAGGTAGCCCAGAATTCTGCACGGTATGGACTTATATGGGCCTACCATCCATTTCGTTACCTTTACTTACCGGAGAAAATAACCTACCATTAGGCGTTCAATTAGTTGGAAATAAACTTGATGATCTAAGATTTTTGGGGGTTGCTAATTGGTTGGAAAAAAACTGCAAGGACAATGAATAAAATAACAACAATAATAGGATGTGGTTTAGCTGTAGCTTTCTTAATTGGATTAGCTACAACTTTAACCAGATCAATGATGATTGGTTTTAAAGATGTTCTTCCAGTTTATATCCTTATGGGCTTAGTAATTGTTATGATGCTTTATGAAGCCTTCTTCGACAAAAAGTAAAAATCTAATATTTCCATATTTTTTATTATTTTTACAGCCAGTTTTCATGGCCAGTAATCTTATAGTTGCTAGAGGAGGAACTGAATTTGTTCCCCCTGTATCTTTGGCTTTTTGGAGGTGGACAACAGTATTTATTCTATTAATTCCTTTTTTTTATAAACCAATATTAAAAAAAATTAAGATTTTTAAAGATGAATTTTTAAAACTCTTTTTTCTTGGCTTAACAGGCTGTGGAATATGTGGGGCATTTCCATTCATAGCTGGTCAAACAACAACAGTTGTAAATATGGCTGTAATATATACATCTTCTCCAATATTTATAATTTTATTATCAAGTTTAATTTACAAAGAAAAAATAAAATTGATCCAAATTCTTGGCTTAATACTTTGTTTGTTTGGAGTTTTTTCTATTATTTTCAAAGGAAATATTTCGATCTTATCAAATTTAGATTTTACTGTTGGAGATATTTGGATGTTAGGGGCCGCAATAAGTTGGGCATTATATTCTGTATATTTACTTAATTGGAAATCAAAATTTGATTTAATTACAAGGTTTGTTCTAATTGCAATGTTTGGTTCAATTTCATTATTTCCGTTTTATTTATTCGAAGAGTTTCAA
>CACDNJ010000011.1 GCA_902554135.1 uncultured Pelagibacteraceae bacterium
AAGAACTCCACTTCAAACTATTTGGTTTGGAACTGTTCCTTTTTTACTTACAGATATGATTAGACTTGCTCTTATTATTGCTTTCCCTGCGATATGTTTGTATCTTCCAAGTCTAATGATGGGTTAGCTTACCAAACACCTATCATGATTCCGTCTTCTTTAGTGTAGTCTCTATCTTTTAAAACGAACTCATCTGTTGCTGCTACTCTATTTTTTCTACTAACTAGTCTTTGTAAAAGTAATTCTTTCATTTCATCCCTTGTTTTAGAATGTTTTGTTGATTGTCCAAGATCTTTGAATTCATCGGGATCATTCTCCAAATCAAATAATTGAGCTGGAAATCCTTTATAATAAATGTATTTCCATTTGTTAGTTCTCAACATGTAAGCTCTTGCGTCTGATGCTCCAAGCTTAAGTAATTTTCTGGCTTCGTTAAATGAATAATCAATCTCACTAAAAACTGAATCTCTCCATTTTTTTATCTTCTCTCCTTTAATAATTGGCATTAATGAATTGCCCTCTAAACGGTGTTTACTTGCTGGGCTTTCCACAGCATCCAAAAAAGTTGGAAGAAGATCAATTGCCTCTATAAAACGCTTTTCTTTATGACCTCTTGTTTTATTTGCTGAATCACTTGGATCGTAAATAATCATTGGAACTCTAACGATCTGTTCATGAAAGAATTCCTTTTCTCCCAACCAATGATCTCCATGATAATCTCCGTGGTCAGAAGTAAAAACGATCATCGTATTCTTCATATTTCCAGACTCTTCTAAAAATTTGAACAGTCTTCCTAAATTATCGTCGATTTGTTTAATCAATCCCATATAGCCTGCAAGCACAGTATTACGTACTTCGTCTCTAGAAAAAGTTTTAGAAACGCTTGTTTCTATAAAGGCTTTGTATACAGGATGAGCATTTTCTTTTTGGGCTTCACTTCTGTGTACTGGATAAAATTGATTTTGAGAAAACATATTATGATATGGCGCAGGTGCCATATAAGGCCAATGTGGTTTTATATAGGACAAGTGTAAGAACCATGGCTTGTCTGAACTTTCTTTTATAAATTCCATTGCTCTATTTGTCATGAATGCGGTTTCAGAATGTTTTTCAGGAATTCTTGCTGGTTTATTTGAATTCCTTAATTTCCATCCACTTAATATTTCTCCGTTCTTTCCTTCCGCAGAGTTTGCCCAAGTATTCCATGGATTGTCCCCTTTATATCCAAGTTTATTTAACCATGCATTATAGGATAAAGTTTTTTTTGCTTTTTTGATTTGATTGTTTGGATGAAGCCCGTCATCTCTTTCGTAGGGTTCAAAACCCGGTTCACTAACTATCAAACCAATTTCTGTATCTTTGTTTATGCCCAAACGTGCCATCCCTTCAGCATCTGGTTTCATATGTGTCTTGCCCACTATTCCTGTTCTTATTCCAGATTGTCTTAAATAATCACCGATAGTTAATTCGCCGATTGGAAGTGGAACTTGGTTCCATGTAGAACCGTGACTGAAAACTGTTCTGCCAGTATAGTATGAAGCTCTCGATGGACCGCAAACTGGAGATTGGACGTAAGCTGACTCAAATAAAATTCCTTTTTTTGCAAGATTATCAATGTTCGGTGTTTTTAAATGGGGATGACCATAACAAGACAGATAATCCCATCTTAATTGGTCAGTCATAATAAACAAAATGTTACGAACTTTGCCCATATTATTTTATTCCAAACCTTAAACTTTTTTCAAGTTTTTTTCCTTCAAGAGTCTTTAATTCAACTTTAACATCTTTATTTAATCTCATATCTTTGCCGTTTTTCCACAAACCTGCTGCCAAGTGTATGATTCCAATTTTCTCATTAGGAAGAAAAGGTTCAACGAATGTATCGTTTTTCGTATCATACTTTGGAAGTAAGTGGCTGGTTATCCAATTACACTTTAGAGGTAAAAACTCGACTTCAACATTGTCATGATAAACAGCAATATTAATTGCTAAACCTTCCGAACCAAAAACTTTTCCTTTTGATAAAGTTTTTTTTAAATTTTCTTGCCAAACTTCCCAACATTTAGAATTTTTTTCCAAAGAAAAAACCCCAATGTTTATATGTGGTGCAAAAGCTAGCTTTCTAGCAATACTATCGTCAATGCCTGAAGCTTTTGCATGTTTATAATTTTGAGATTTTATAACGGCAACTTTTCCTAACAACCATTTTACTTTTGACATTATTCTGTAGCCAGGCCCTAAACTTTGAGTAATTCCAAGTTTTCCATCATTACAAGCTCTAAAATAAAGATCTATGGCAAACCAAGAATGAACCCAAGCGTCACAATCAATCCAAAGGTATTTTTCAAATTCTGGAAAATAATTAGGTAGGAACGCTCTGGAAACTTGACTTTTTAACCATTCTTTTTTCAAAACTTTATAGCCGGGGACTTTGATGTCCCATTCAGCTTTTTTCACTGAGTAAACTTTTTTCTTAAGGATTTCTAATTGTTCATTAGTTAATCCGGCATCCAAAACACATATGGAAACATTTTTGCTTTCTTCGTGAGCTTTTATTGAATTAATGAGTTCTTCTAATAGTTCAAAATAATTTGCGTCTGCAAGTGTTACGATAGCATTTGAATTCATTTTAATTTTTTAAAATCCATTCGTTAAATTTTTCTTTATTTTTTTGAAGATAAATAGGCAATTCATTCATATCTACTGTTTTTAATTTCTTTTGGCTTCTAAACTTAGCCTCACTTGAATTTGCAAGCAAATCATAAACTGGTTTTTTTTCCTTTATCATTTTATCAATTTCTTTTGCGCTAATATTGCTTTGATCATATTCGATATGATGTAGATAGGACCTTAATTTTTTATCAATTTCCTCAGGTGTTTTAATATTAGTAAAATGCCAGCCACCATCTTGAACAAAAAATACATCGTTATATTTTTTTTCTGAAAAAAGAGCATCAATTCTCCATAAAGGATATTTTCTATCTTTAACATCTCTCAACCATTGTGGGGAAATTAAATTTTTCATCTTACATGATTTTGATCCATGCCAATTCATGTTTTCTAAGATTAGATTAAATTTGTAGTAAAACATTTTTTGATTAAATAAAATTATTTTATTCTTTATCTCATTAAAGTTTATATTTTCTAAATTTGGAATTTCATCAACATCCGAAATAATGACCTGATCGTTTGGTTCTGCAGATTTTAACAAATTAAGAATGCTATTCCTTTGATGGTGTTCACGTCTATAGGCGTTTAGAATTATTTTGGACTCTTTTATATCATCCGCATCATAACTGTTAATGGGTTCTATGCCTTTGGGCAAACTTTCAACAACAAGGTAATTGATCTTGTCCTTAAACTTCTGAAATTTTTTTATATCAAATATTAACTCTCTTTTTTTTCCGCTATGAGTAAACATGCTCTCAACTATAATAAATTTGTCTATAAATTTATCGAGAGTATTCAACCTTATGTCCAACAACATTTCTTCGTCGTAAAACATAAAACAATCAAAAATTTTCATCTAACTTTTATTTTTTTATTCCTTGAAATAACAATATAATTATTTTTATAACCGCAGTCTCTGTACCCTTTTATAATTAAATTTAAATATCTTTTGCTAGGCGGGATAGGCTTACTTTTTTTTGGCATGTAATAAAACATTACTTTTCTTCCAAAAAGTTTAAAATATTTTTTGATATAAACATCGGGGAAGTCTTCATAAACATCTAATTTTTTTTCATCTTGCTTGCTTATCTTATATATCGCTCCCAAAACCGTGCTATTTTTTTTTCTCTCCACATCGGCAACTCCTCCTCCATAATACATATGTCTAAAAACAAGTTTGTAACCTTTTAATTTGTGACACCCTATATATTTTGAATCTTTACATCGTTTTTTCATTTGTTTTTGATAAAGATTACTTCCAAAAGCAAAATACAGCATTAAATCCCTCTAAAAATTTTTATTTTTTTGTTTCTTAACATCTTAATAATAGCTTTGTGGCAAGATTGTAAGCTAATTTTATTTGTAGATCTTATAACAATTGAAATGCCTATTTTTCCAAGCCTAAAAAAAGGATAGCTGCCTATATCAACAAATTTTTTATATTTTTTTTGAACTGTCTCTAATCCTTTTGCGATATTACTTTCTATTGTTTCTACACTTACTGTTAAACTATATGTTTTTAATCCTGGTTTTAAATATTTCTTCAAGTTAGCACTCATAGATTTTAATATTGAAGGAACTCCGGGAAGGCAGATAACGTTTTTAATTACAAATCCAGGTGCTGCGCTAGAAGGATTAAAAACTAATTTTGCACCTTCTGGCATTTTTGCCATTTTTTTTCTTGGATCATTAAAATTTTTTTTTCCATAATATTTTAGCAATATGCTGTAAGCCTCTTTATGATAAGTGTATTTTTTTTTGAAAGCTTTTGATATTGATTTTGAAGTAATATCATCGTGGGTTGGTCCTATTCCACCTGTTGTTAAAACGTAATTATAACTTTTGCTTAAAGCTAAAACGCTTTTTATTATTTTGCTTTCAATATCTGGCACAATTCTAACTTCTCCAATTTTAATTCCTAAGTTATTATTAAGCCATGAAGCTAAATAGGAAACGTTTTGATCCATCGTTCTTCCCGATAAAATCTCGTTACCAATAACTAATATTCCAGCAGTAATTTTTTTACTTTTTCTTACCATAATTTGATAATATTAAAAAAATGGATTTTGAGAACGAATTAATACCAGGAGTTTTAATAAAAAGATACAAGCGATTTTTTGCTGATATTAAATTGAAAGACAAAACTATTACTGCGCACTGTCCAAATCCTGGATCCATGTTTAAACTTTTGGATAAAGGAAATCCTGTTTGGATAACAAAATCTGACAATGAAAAAAGAAAGCTACAACATACTCTTCAAATTATAGAGGTTAATAAAATAAAATTTTGCGTAAATACTCATATAACAAATAAAGTAGTTCAAGAATCACTTGAAAAAAAATTAATTGAAGAGTTAGTTGAATATAATCTTGTCAGACCAGAAAAAAAATTTGGAGCCAATACTAGATTTGATTTCCTTTTACATAATCCAAAAAAAGATAAGAAAGCTTTTCTTGAAGTGAAAAGTGTGTCTCTTAGCAGAAAAGAAGGTCATGCTGAATTTCCTGATGCAGTAACAAGCCGAGGTAAAAAACATTTAGAAAGCCTCATGTCTGCAAACAAGCAGGGATACGAAAGCTATCTAATGTTTCTAATTCAAATAGAAAAATGCAAGTCTTTTAGCATTGCTTCAGATATTGATCCTGAATATTTCAAAGTTTTTAAGGATGCATTAAAAAAAAACGTTAAAGTGATTTGTTATGATTGTAAATTTTCCAACAAAGGATTAGAAATAAATAACAAAATAAATTGTTTAAATGACAAATGAAATTCTAGAAGCTTTTGAAGGTACAAGGAAGGCCGGATCCATAGCTGCATCTGCTTTGGATAAAGTTGCAGAAATAGTCAAGCCAGGTGTAACAACTGAAAAAATCGATAAACTATGTTACGAGTTTATAAATGATTCAGGAGCTTACTCTGCTCCTTTATTTTACAGAGGTTTTCCAAAATCTTGTTGTACATCTCCTAACCATGTCGTCTGTCACGGAATACCCAAAAACAAAATATTAAAAGAAGGAGATATAGTTAATGTGGATGTTACTGCATTAAAAGATGGTTGGCATGGTGACACGAGTAGAATGTTTTTCGTTGGAGAAGTTTCTGTAAAAGCTAAAAAACTAGTAAAAGTTACCTACGAATCTATGATTAAAGGAATTAAAACTTTGAAGAACGGATCTTTTGTTGGCAATATTGGTTCTGCAATCCAAAAGCATGTGGAGTCACAAGGTTTTTCTGTGGTTAGAGATTTTTGTGGTCATGGAACTGGAAAAAAGTTTCATGAAAACCCAAATATATTACATTATGGAGAACCTGAGACAGGTGAAAAATTAACAACCGGTATGATATTTACAATTGAACCAATGATAAATGAAGGAGAATATAACACAAAGTTACTAAATGATGGTTGGACAGCAGTTACTAAAGATAAAACTTTGTCTGCACAATTTGAACACACAGTTGGTGTAACAGATAAGGGTTATGAAGTATTTACTTTGTCAAAAAACGGATTAGATTCTCCTCCTTATAAAACATGATAGAAAGATACTCTAGAAAAGAAATCAAACAAATTTGGGAAGATCAAAACAGATATAAAATTTGGTTAGAAATAGAACTCACTGCTGCTCAAGCAATGGAAAAATTTAAAATAATTCCTAAAGGAGTTACAAAGAAAGTTAAATCAAAATCAAAGATTGATGTAAATAAAATTTTAAAAATAGAAGGAAAGGTTAGACATGATGTAATCGCTTTCTTAACTTCAATCATGGAAAAATCAGGTAAGGAAGGAAGATTTTTACACAAGGGTATGACATCATCAGATGTATTGGATACTTGTTTTAATCTACAATTGAAACAATCTGGTACAATCCTGCTAAAAGATATTGAAGAATTATTAAGATCAATAAAAAAACAGGCTCTCAAACATAAGTACACTTTATGTATTGGAAGAAGTCATGGAATACATGCCGAACCAACAACATTTGGTTTAAAACTTTTAACTTTCTATGCAGAATTTTCAAGAAACTATAATCGTCTAGAAAAAGCAATTGAAGAAATTTCTACATGCGCAATCTCAGGTGCTGTTGGAACGTTTGCGAATATTGATCCAAGAATTGAGAAATACGTTGCAAATAAATTAAAATTAAAAATTGAGCCAATATCTACTCAGATTATACCTAGAGATAGGCATGCTCAATTTTTTTCTGTCTTAGGAATTATAGCTAGTTCGATAGAAAGATTTGCTGTTGAAATAAGAAATCTTCAAAGAACAGAAGTATCAGAAGTCTATGAATTCTTTAAGAAAAAACAAATGGGATCTTCTGCAATGCCACACAAAAAAAATCCTGTGCTAAGCGAAAATCTTACTGGCCTAGCTAGACTTATAAGATCTACAGTTATGCCAGCAATGGAGAATATAGTGCTCTGGCATGAAAGAGATATTTCTCATTCAAGTGTAGAAAGAAATATAGGCCCAGATGCTACTGTAACTTTAGATTTTGCTCTAAATAGATTAAATGAAATTGTAAAATCAATGAAGATTGATGCAAAAAATATGAGAAAAAATTTATATTTAACAAAAGGTCTCTTCTTTTCACAAAGAGTTTTGTTGGATCTTACGTCTAGAGGCCTAAAAAGAGAGACCGCTTATAAGATGGTACAAAAATGTGCTATGAAATCCCTTGAAAACAACTCTTCTTTTTACGATAGTTTATTGAAAGATAAAAAAATAATGAAAATAATACCTGTTAGTAATTTAAAAAAATTATTTGATTTTAGTTATCACACGAGAAAAATTAATGTAATTTTTAGTCGAGTGTTAAGAAAAAAATGAACAAGGGAAAAAAACTCTACGAAGGAAAAGCAAAAATCATCTACGAAACCAAAGAGAAGGGTTTGGCTATTCAGCACTTTAAGGATGACGCGACTGCTTTTAACAATCAAAAAAAAGCCAACATTGAAGGAAAAGGAGTTTTAAATAATCGAATTTCTGAACACATACTACAAAATTTAAATCAATCTGGAATCAAAACACATTTGGTCAAAAGATTAAATATGAGAGAGCAGTTAATTAAGCTTGTAGAAATCATACCAATAGAATTTATAGTTAGGAATGTAGCAACAGGTTCTTTAACAAAGAGACTTGGAATCCCTGATGGAACGATATTGGAAAAACCTTTGCTAGAATATTGTTACAAAAATGACGAATTAGAAGATCCTCTGGTAGCGGAAGAACATATCTTAGCATTTAATTGGGCAACCAATATGGAATTAAAAGTCATAAGAAACATGACTTTAAGGATTAACGATTTTATGACGGGAATGTTTAGAGGGATTGGTATTAAACTTGTGGATTTCAAATTGGAGTTTGGAAGAGTTTGGGAAGGTGATAAAAAAGAAATACTTCTTGCCGATGAAATAAGTCCTGACACCTGTAGACTATGGGATATAAAAAGTGAACGTAAACTAGACAAAGATAGATTTAGAAAAGATTTAGGAAATATCATGCAAGCATATCAAGAGGTGGCTAGAAGACTCGGTATCATGCCAGAAGAAACTAATATAACTGAAGTAAAATTTAAGAAACCTACGTCTATAAAAATTAAAAAAAAATAATTTGAAATTTGCAGTTACAGTCACTTTGAAAAAAGATGTGCTAGACCCTCAGGGTAAAGTAGTTGGTCAAACATTGAAAAATATGGGTATTAAAAATTTAAATCAAATAAGACAAGGAAAATTTTTTGAAATAGATATGAGTGAAAAAGATTCTACAAAAGCTGAAAGTCAAGTTAAAGAAATGTGTGAAAAATTACTGGCAAATCAAATCATTGAGGATTTCCAAATCAAAAAAGCAGAATGAAATCATCTGTCATAGTTTTTCCAGGATCAAATTGCGACAGAGACATTGCTGTAGCTTTAGAAAAACTACAATTTAAAAATTCAATGGTTTGGCATAAAGAAACTAAACTACCAAAATCAGATCTAATTGTGGTTCCCGGTGGCTTTTCATATGGAGATTATCTTAGATCTGGTGCAATAGCAGCAAAGTCCAACATACTATCGGAAGTAATAAACGCTGGAAAAAAAGGTGCTTTAATTTTAGGAATTTGTAATGGATTCCAAATTCTAATTGAATGTGGATTGCTGCAGGGTGCTCTACTAAGAAATTCTGGACTCAAATTTATTTCAAAAGATATTTTTGTAAAAGTTCAGTCAAATAAAAATAAATTCTTTAAAAAATATAAGACTGGTGAAACATTAAAGTTAAACATTGCACACAATGAAGGAAATTATTTCACTGATAAAAAACATCTGAAAGAATTAGAGGATAATGACCTGATACCACTTAAATATTGTGATCAAAAAGGTAATATAGATTTCAAATCGAATCCAAATGGTTCGATAAACAATATTGCCAGTATTTTTAATAAAAATAAAAATATTTTAGGGATGATGCCTCACCCTGAAAGAATGGCTGACAAAGTTTTATCTGGTGAAGATGGGTTAGGTTTATTCTTAAGTTTAATGAATTAATATGAAAATTACAAAAGATCAAATAGAGTCCCACGGTTTAAAAGTGGAAGAGTATAATAAAATAAAAGAACTTTTGGGAAGAGATTCAAATTTGTTAGAATTAGGAATCTTTTCTGCAATGTGGAATGAACATTGTTCTTATAAATCATCTAGAATTCACCTGAAACAATTACCAACAAAAAATAATATTGTAATTCAAGGTCCTGGTGAAAATGCAGGTGTTATTGATATAGGGGATGATGATGCAATAGTTTTTAAAATAGAAAGCCATAACCATCCATCATTCATCGAGCCTTATCAGGGTGCAGCTACTGGTGTAGGGGGAATTTTAAGAGATGTTTTCACTATGGGTGCAAGACCTATTGCGTTAATGAATTCAATACATTTTGGTTCACCTGAAAATAAAAAAACTCAACATTTGTTAAGCGGAGTTGTATCTGGAATTGGTGGTTATGGAAATTCTGTTGGTATACCCACTGTCGGTGGCGAAACAAAATTTAATAGCACATACAATGAAAATATTTTGGTAAATGCGATGGCAATTGGTCATGCGAATAAAAACAAAATATTTTATTCAAAAGCTAAGGGAATAAATAAACCTGTGGTCTATGTTGGCTCTAAGACAGGAAGAGATGGTATCCATGGAGCCACAATGGCGTCAGCAGAATTTGATGAAAATTCTGAAGAAAAAAAACCAACCGTTCAAGTTGGAGACCCTTTTACAGAAAAATTATTATTAGAGGCTTGTCTAGAATTAATGAAAGATAATTCCATTATATCGATACAGGATATGGGTGCAGCAGGCCTGACGTCATCGAGTGTAGAAATGGCATCGAAAGGAAAATTGGGTATTGAACTAGATCTAAATAAAGTGCCTTGTCGTGAAAACAACATGACTCCTTATGAAATGATGTTGTCAGAAAGCCAGGAAAGAATGTTGATTATACTTGATGATAAAAAAGAAAAAGAGGCAAAAAAAATATTTGATAAGTGGGATTTAGATTTTGTCGTTATAGGAAAAACAACTGATACTAATAGGTTGGTCTTAAATTTTGATAACAAAAAAGTGGCTGATATTCCAATAGCAGCGTTATCTGAGAATGCTCCTCTCTATGAAAGAAAATGGAACAAACCCAGAGTATCAAAGAACAAAATAAAAATAAAAGATTTAAAGAAAATTAAAATTGAAGATGCTCTTATAAAAATATTATCTTCACCAGATCATTCAAATAAAAGCTGGATCACAGATCAATATGACCAAGTGGTTATGTGTGACACCATACAAAAATCTGGAAACGACTCTGCTGTAATCAGAATTCATAACAAAGACAAAGCTATAGCTATTTCTGTAGATTCTTCAGCAAATTACTGTAAGGCAGATCCTAAATCTGGAGGAAAACAAATTGTTTGTGAAAACTGGAGAAACTTAATTTCTGTTGGAGCCAAGCCATTAGCTATTACAAACTGTTTAAATTTTGGAAATCCAGAAAAAGTGGACGTCATGGGAGAATTTGTTGAGTGTATTAATGGAATTAAAGAAGCATGTGAATTTTTAAATTTTCCTGTCGTTTCTGGAAATGTATCTTTTTATAATGAAACTAATTCCAAGAGTATATTTCCCACCCCTGTAATCGGAGGTATAGGAATATTTGATAATCTAAAAAAAATTTTAAATATGAAAATAAAAAAAAATGGAAACTTAATTATAGTTTTAGGAAAAACACTGGGACATATAGATCAAAGTGCTTTTCTTAGAGAAAATTTTGGAATACATGAAGGTCCTCCACCAGAAATAAATCTCACAAATGAAAAAAATAACGGTCTAGCTGTATTAAAATTAATAAAAGATAATCTTGTTCTATCTGCTCATGACGTTTCTTCTGGAGGTATGCTTGTTTCGCTGGCCGAAATGTCCATAGCATCTATGTTAGGTTTAAAAATATATAGACCCAAAAGACTAACAAACTCTATGGAATATTTTTTTGCTGAAGACCAAGGTAGATATTTGCTCGAGATTGATAAAAATAATCTCAAAAAAATTGAATCTTTTTTGAAAAAAAATAACATTTTCTTTGAGGTAGTTGCTGAGGTACAAAATGACATATTTGAAATTGAAAAAACATTTAGTATGAAAGTAAATGACCTTTATAATTACAACAATCAGTGGTATCATAAGTTTAATGCCGTTAACTAAAAATGAAATTTCAACAATGATTATGAGTGCTTTTCCTGATGCAACTCTCGAGTTGAAAGATATTGCTGGAGATAGTAATCACTACTCTGCTAAAATTGTCTCTAAAATCTTCAATGGAAAATCTAAAGTTGAACAACATAAAATGGTTTATAGAGCATTAAAAGGTAAAATGGGAAACGAATTACATGCGCTTGCACTAACAACTGAGGAAAAAAAATGAGCGAGATAAATAAAAAAATTAAAGAAATTATAGACTCAAATAACATTGTCCTTTTTATGAAAGGAACCCCCGATGCACCACAGTGTGGTTTCTCAATGGCGGTATCAAATATTTTAAAACATTTTAAAGTTAATTTTGAAGGAGTAAATGTTTTAACAAGCAACGAACTTAGACAAGGTATAAAAGACTACAGTGATTGGCCAACAATACCTCAGTTATATATTAAGGGCGAATTTGTAGGTGGGTGTGACATCGTTAAGGAAATGTTTGAAAAAGGTGAACTGAAAAAACTTTTGGAAAATAAATCTTTATTATCTTGAGTAGTACTCAATAACCAATTTCGGTTCCATCAAAGTAGGATAAGGAATTTCAGCAAATTTAGGAACTCTTACTAGTTTAGCAGTTTTATTTTTACTGTCTGACTGAATGTATTCTGGAACATCCCTTTCTTTGCTGCTTAAACACCCTTCGATTATGGTTAGAGTTTTTGATTTATCTTTTACTTCTATTAAATCATTTTCTTTAACCATATAACTTGAGATGTTCACTTTTTTCTTATTAACTCTAAAATGCCCATGGTTGATTAACTGTCTCGCTGAAAAAACTGTTGGGGCTAACTTTGCTCTATAAATAACTGTATCCAATCTAGTTTCTAAAAGACCAACAAGATTTTCCGTGGTATCTCCCCTTTTTTTCATAGCCTTTCTATAAACATTTCTAAATTGTCTCTCATTAATATTTCCATAGTACGATTTTAGTTTTTGTTTAGCATTCAACTGAATTCCGTAGTCGGTTGGTTTACCTTTCTTGCTTTGCCCGTGCTGCCCTGGAGGATAACTTCTAGTATTAAACGGACTTTTGGGTCGGCCCCATAAATTAACTTTAAGCCTTCTGTCTGCCTTATGTTTAGCGTTTATCCGTTTTGTCATAAAAAAAATCTTTATAATCCATCTTATACATTTGTCAATTACTCTTATAATTTACTAAAAACACTAGACAAAATCCTTAGTTCTTTATTACTTAGCTCCATTCTCCCAAAAATATTTCTAAGATTAATAAGCATTGTCTTTTTCTTTTCTTTTGGGGAGAAAAACCCCTTTTTCTCCAATCTAGTTTCTAAAAAGTCAAAAAATGTATTAAATGTTTTCTTGCTTGCAATATCTGTTAATTTTTTCTGTTTTTTTAAATAACCTGGTTTAAAAACCTTAAATAATTCAAAACAAACTATAATTAAACTATGAGATAGATTAATTGATTCAAAATTTTTACTAACTGGAATCTTAAAAATGTAATTTGAATGTGAAATATCTTCGTTAGATAAACCTGAGGCCTCAGGGCCAAATATAATGCCGATCTTCTTATTTTTATTCTTTTTTATATTTTCAATAAACCGTTTAAACGAAAGATGTTTTTTATTGATATCTCTTTGTCTTGCCGAGGAAGCGTAGACAATGTCATAGCTATCAATGGCAGCTTTAATATTAGAATAAATTTTTGCTTTCTTAAGAGTATCATTCGCTCCAACAGATGTTGCGATTGCTTTTTTGTTTGGCCACTTTTCTTTTGGATTAACTAGATCCAGTTTTTTAAAACCAAAATTTTTTATAGCTCTAGCACAAAACCCTACATTTTCGGGTAGTTGAGGTTTCACAAGCACAAAGCCAACTCTATTAGTCATTCGCTGGAGCTTTTTCTTTATATAGCTTGTAGTCCAAACTATCTATTAAAGCTTTGAAGGATGCATCAATTATGTTTGGGGACACTCCTATAGTGAACCAATTTTTTCCGTCTTTATCAGTACTCTCTATAGAAACACGTGTTGTTGCATTTGTTCCAGTATTTAAAATTCTTACTTTATAATCGACTAGTTTCAAATCTTTTAAATATTTTGAATATTTTCCAACTTTGTCAACGTTAGACCTAATAGCATTATCTAATGCATTAACCGGTCCATTACCCGAACCTTCACAAATAATTTCTTTTCCATCAACTACTATATGGGCTTTTGCGAAAGAATTTATTTTATCTTTTGAATCTCTTTTTACAGAAACATCGTATTTAGAAATAGTTAAGTACTTTGGTATTTCTCCCAAAAGACGTCTTGCTAATAGTTCAAATGAAGCATCTGCTCCATCGTAAGAATAACCGGCAAACTCCCGATCTTTTACTTCGTTAAGTAAACTTTGAACTTTTGGATCGTTCTTATCGATTTTAATTCCATACTTTTCTAATCTAGACATAATATTAGATCTTCCTGACTGATCAGAAACAACAATATTTCTAAAATTTCCAACTAAATTTGGATTTACATGTTCGTAAGTTTTTGGATCTTTAGTAACCGCAGATACATGAAGACCGCCCTTGTGTGCAAAGGCTGAGGCTCCTACATAGGCTGAATGTCTGTTAGATTTTCTATTTAATATCTCATCTAACAATCTAGAACACTCTGTTAATGTTTTCATTTTATCTTTAGAAATACCTATTGTAAAATTTTTAGCAAAACTATCTTTTAAAACCAGTGAAGGAATTACCGACATTAAATTTGCATTACCACATCTTTCTCCTAATCCATTAATTGTACCTTGAACTTGACGCACTCCTGATAATACGGCTGCCAGAGAATTAGCAACTGCATTTTCTGTATCATTGTGAGCATGTATTCCAAGGTTTTTACCAGGAATAACTTTTGTAACTTTTGAAACAATCTCTCCAACTTCATGCGGTAGTGTTCCTCCATTTGTATCACAAAGAACAATCCAGCGTGCTCCTTCATCGTAAGCAGTTTTTATGCAGCTTAAGGCATATTTGGGATTATTTTTGTAACCATCAAAAAAATGTTCAGCATCAAACATAAATTCTTTTTTCTTTTTGATAAATAATTTTGCGGACTCTTTAATATTCTCCAAATTTTCTTTGTTAGTTATGCCCAGAGCTACATCAACATGAAAATCCCAAGATTTTCCTACCAAACAAACCGCCGGGGTATTTGAATTTAAAACTGCGGATAATCCAGGATCGTTTTGAGCGCTTCTTCCAGCTCTTTTTGTCATACCAAAAGCTGTTAGGATAGTGCTTCCTAATTTAGGTGGTTTATTAAAAAAAGTTGTATCTAAAGTATTGGCTCCAGGCCATCCGCCTTCTAAATAATCAACACCAAGATCTGATAGTGCTTTTGCTATTTTATTTTTATCATCAAGAGAAAAATTAACTCCCTCTGTCTGAGCTCCATCTCTCAAAGTAGTATCAAAAATATATATTTTTTCTTTTCTCATTTATATTTCCAAGTTGTCTTATCACCTTTATCTTCAATAATTACTCCGCTACTTTCTAAATCTTTTCTTATACTATCTGCTAATTTATAATCGCCTTTTTTTCTAGCATTCTCTCGATCTTTAATTTTACTTTTAATTGTTTTTTCATCAATTTTTGATTTTGTTTTTTTAAATTTTTTCCATGTTTCTAAATCTTCTTCTAATAAACCGATAAGTTTACACCCTGAAAGAAAAAGTTTTTTTGAAGATTTGTCCCCTTTAGAAGCTTTATCGTAAAGCAAATGTAATTTTGATATATAGCCCGGGGTATTTATGTCTTCCAAAAGTGGTTTTAATAAATCATCATCTAAGTCACCTTGAGTGGTCTTGTCAAACTGAGTATACCATTTATCAAGAGTGTTCTGGCTTTCATTAATTAAATTTTCATTCCAATCCAAAGGTTGTTTATAGTGAGTGCTTAACAACGCAAGTCTAATAACCTGCCCATTGATTGTTCCTCTCATTTTTTCGATAGAAACAACATTTCCTAAAGATTTTGACATCTTTTCTTTATTAAAAGTAACATAGCCATTGTGTAACCAATAGTTTGCAAATTTATCTACTTTGTTAGCACAACATGATTGCGCAATTTCATTTTCATGATGGGGAAAAACAAGATCTAATCCTCCACCATGAATATCAAAATTTTTTCCAAGAAATTTTTCACTCATAACAGAACATTCTAAGTGCCACCCGGGTCTTCCTCTTCCCCACGGTGAATCCCAGCCTGGATCTTCTGTTCTTGATGGTTTCCAAAGGACAAAATCAAGTGGATCTTTTTTTGATTTTGAAACCTCTACCCTTGCTCCGGCAACTAATTCTTCTGTATTCTTTTTTGATAACTTACCATAATTTTTAAATGAACTTACAGAAAAATAGACATGTTTATTTTTTTCATAAGCATTTTTATTTTTCAATAGTTTCTCAGTCATAGCAATCATGCCTTTGATGTGTTCTGTCGCTTTTGGTTCAAAGTTTGGTTTAAGACAATTCAAATATTTACAATCATCATGAAAACTTTTAGTGGTACTTGTTGTAAGCATATCTATAGGTATCTTATTATTTTTTGATGATTCAATTATCTTATCGTCTATATCGGTTATATTTCTGACATAAGTCACTTTATCTTTTCCAAAAATCTTTAATAGAAGTCTGTATAAAACGTCAAAAACAACTAACGGTCTTGCATTTCCTATGTGTGGAAAGTCATATACTGTTGGACCACAAACATACATGCCGACTTTATCTTTCTTGATCGGAATAAATTTTTCTTTTTTTCCAGAAAGTGTATTAAAAATGTTTAATTCTTTATTCATCATCCATCACACAAACAGGTATGGGCTTCATTTTATGTAAATTTCTTTTTCTAATCTCAAGATATTTATCATAACCTTTGCTTTTTTTATCCTTCATTGCTTTTTCTAATTCTTCATAAGACATTCCCAATTGCTTAACATCCGTTCTTCCGTCATCCCAGAGTCCGTCTGTTGGTTCTGCGTCTAGTATTCCTTTTATAATACCAAGTGATTTTCCCATCTCCCAAACCTGAGTTTTAGTACAATCAGCTATAGGTGAAATATCAACTCCCCCATCCCCATATTTTGTATAAAAACCAACTCCAAAATCTTCTACTTTGTTGCCTGTTCCCACAACTATTCCATTGTTAGCTGCAGCTACTTGATAAAGAGTTGTCATTCTTAATCTAGCCCTAGAATTCGCCATACCATGATCGTTTTCAAATTTTGATAAACTTTTTTTGAAAGATGAAAAAACTTCATCAAGTTGAATTGTATAGCCTTCTACGTTTTTAAATTTATTTTTTAACCATTCCTGATGTTTTAAGCTCAAATCATGTTGTTCTTTAATTTGTTTAATGGGCATTGAAAGAACAATGGTTTTTTTTCCAGTCAAAGCACAAAGTGTACTAGTTACGGAAGAATCTATGCCTCCAGAAATGCCTATAACCAATGTGCTTGCTTCTTTTGGCATCGATTTACAATAGGATGTTATCCAGTCTTTAATTTTGTTTATTCTGTCTAAAGTTTGCATAATTTTACTATCATCTAATTAATAGACCTTAGCAATTGTTTTTCAATTACTAAGATACTGCCTGAATAATGTTTTTTGAATATTGAGAATTTTTCTTAATTTCATCGGAAATTAAGAAAGCAAGTTCTAACGCCTGACTTGCATTAAGTCTAGGATCGCAATGAGTGTGGTATCTGTGAGAAAGATCCTTTTCAGATATCTTTTGAGCACCACCAGTGCATTCTGTTACGTTCTGTCCCGTCATCTCTATATGTAAACCACCAGCATAAGTTCCCTCTGACTGATGAATAGCAAAAACTTTTTTAACCTCTTTAACAATATTATTAAAAGGTCTTGTTTTAAAACCAGTTGCAGATTTAATAGTATTTCCATGCATTGGATCACATGACCAGATAACATTTAATCCTTCTTTTTTAATTGTTTTGATAAGTTTTGGTAAAAATTTATCAACATTTTCAGCACCAAACCTTGAAATTAAAGTTATTCTTCCAGGTTCATTTTCTGGATTAAGAATATTACATAATTTTACAAGTTCTTCTGCTTTCAAAGATGGTCCACATTTAATACCGATTGGATTTTTTATTCCTCTACAGAATTCAACATGTCCTCCATTAGGCTGTCTAGTCCTGTCTCCAATCCAAACAAAGTGTGCTGATGTGTCATGATACTCTCCTGTTGTAGAATCAACTCTTGTCATGGCCTGTTCGAAAGGCAAAAGAAGCGCCTCATGGGAAGTATAGAAGTTAACTGTTCTTAATCGTCTGTTATTATCTGCATTGATTCCGCAGGCTTCCATGAAAGCTAACGCATCACTAATCTTGTCTTCTATCTCTTTATATTTTTTTGCTTGAGAACTTCCTTTCACAAACCCAAGATTCCACAAGTGAACCTGACGAAGGTCTGCAAAACCACCTTGAGAAAAAGCTCTTAATAAATTTAATGTTGATGCTGCTTGAGAATAAGCTCTAAACATTCTTTTGTCATCAGGCTTTCTAGCTTTTTCAGAAAATTCAATTCCGTTTATATTGTCACCTAAATATGTAGGAAGTTCTTTTCCATTCTTAACTTCGATTGGTGAACTTCTTGGTTTAGAAAATTGTCCAGCTAT
>CACDNJ010000012.1 GCA_902554135.1 uncultured Pelagibacteraceae bacterium
GTGCTGGCACTCTAATAAGAAAATGAAAGAGCTCGTAAATATCAAATACTGGATATTCGATCTAGATAACACTCTTTATTCGGGTGACACCAAAGTTTTTGATCAGGTAGATAAAAAAATGTCAAAATATATTTCTAATAAGCTCAATGTAAGCATTGAGGAAGCAAAGAAAATTCAAAAAAACTATTTTCACGAATATAACACGACGCTAAACGGAATGATTAAAAATCATGAAATCGATGCACAAGAATTCTTGGATTTTGTACATGATGTTGATTTAAATTTTTTGAAAAATGATAAAGCTTTGGAACAGGAGTTGAATAAAATAACGGATAAAAAAATAATTTTCACTAATGGATCTAGAGCTCATGCAGAAAATGTTACCAAAAGAATAGGTATTAATAAGCTATTTGATGGAATTTTTGACATTGTAGATTCGAATTTTGTGCCTAAACCAGCAATCGAAAGCTATAAAAGATTGATTGATAAATACAAAATTGAGCCACAATATTGTATATTAGTAGAGGATATCGCTAGAAATTTAAAACCGGCACATGAACTAGGGATGAAAACTGTTTGGATTAAAAATAAAGAGCCCTGGGCGGCGGAGTTTTCTAACGAAAATTTTATAAATTATAGAGTTGAAAATTTAACAGAGTTTTTAAAGGAAATTAATGAACTTAGAAAAAATTGAAAAATCAATAAACGAAGCTTTTTCTAATAAAGATAAAATTAGTAAATCTGATAAAAAATTAAATAAATTGATTAAAGAAACAATTGATTTGTTGGATGCAGGAAAAATACGGGTTGCTGAAAAAAAAGGCGATACATGGCAGGTTAACCAATGGATCAAAAAAGCAATTTTATTAAGTTTTAGAGTTAATAAGATGAAAGCTTCTATGGGTCCCTATTCAACTTGGTACGATAAAATTGATGGAAAAACCCGAGGATGGAGTGAGGAAAAAATAAAGAAAGCCGGATTTAGATACGTTCCAAATGGAGTAATAAGAAAAGGAGCGTTCATTGCTAAAAATGTTGTCTTGATGCCATCGTTTGTAAATGTTGGAGCTTATGTAGATCAAGGAAGTATGATCGATACTTGGGCTTCGGTAGGATCTTGCGCACAAATTGGAAAAAATTGTCATATATCAGGTGGAGCTGGAATTGGTGGGGTTTTAGAACCCATGCAAGCTAACCCAACAATAATCGAAGATGATTGTTTTATTGGAGCACGAGCAGAAATTGCCGAAGGTGTTATTATTGGAAAGGGATCAGTATTATCAATGGGAGTTTATATAGGAGCCTCGACCAGAATTATTGATAGAACTACTGGTCAAGTTCATTATGGAAAAGTTCCAGACTACTCTGTTGTAGTGCCTGGATCTATGCCAAGTAAAAATAATCCGGATGGACCATCCTTATACTGTGTAGTCATTGTTAAAAAAGTAGACGAAAAAACAAGAAGCAAAACTTCAATCAACGATTTATTGAGAGACTAATAAGCTCATGCCAATAAGTGAATTAAAATTAGCCAAAGAATTGATTCGTAAGCCCAGCATTACACCAAAAGATGCTGGGGCAATAAATCTTTTGGCAAAAAATTTACGCTCTCTTGGTTTTAACTGCAAAATAATAAATTTTAAAAATATTAAAAATTTATATGCAAAACTTGGGAAATCTTCACCAAACTTTTGTTATGCTGGACACACAGATGTTGTACCTCCGGGAAATATAAGTGATTGGAGTGTCAATCCATTTAGACCAGTCGTAAAAAATAATAAATTAATTGGACGAGGTGCTAACGATATGAAAGCCTCGATTGCTTGTTTCGTTGCGGCAGTGAGTAAATTTAAAACTCAAAATAAAAAATTTAAAGGCTCAATAAGTTTGTTAATTACTGGAGATGAAGAAGGAATTGCAATAAACGGAACTAAAAGAGTTGTAAAATATTTAAAAAGAAAAAGAGAAAAAATTAACTTTTGTTTAGTAGGTGAACCTACCAATCAAAATAAACTTGGAGAAATGATTAAAATTGGAAGAAGAGGAAGCATAACTGGAAGGCTTACAGTAATTGGAACTCAGGGTCATGTGGCTTACCCTCATAGAGCTAATAATCCTTCAAGCACAATGATTAAAATTTTAAAAAGAATAAAAGAATTGAAATTAGATAGAGGAACAAAAAATTTTCAGCCCTCTAATCTAGAGATAACAAAAATTAATATAGATAATCATGCTGATAATGTAATTCCAGGCTCAGCAAATGCTGTATTTAATATACGGTTTAATGACAGACATTCGGCAGGCTCATTAAAAAGAAAATTAAATACTATTTTTAGATCTATAACTAAAAAAGCGAAATGCAAATTTAGAATACAATATGAAGTTTCGGGTGAATCGTTTTTAACAAAACCCAATAAAACCACTTATATGATTCAAAATACCATTAAAAAAATTACCGGTATTAAACCTAAGCTATCTACTTCTGGTGGAACTTCTGATGCCAGATTTATAAGAAATATTGCACCCTGTTTAGAGTTCGGTTTAGTAGGCAAAACCATGCATAAAGTAGATGAAAGTGTATCGGTTTCTGACTTAAAAAAATTAACTAAAATATATCAAAATATTTTGATAAATTATTTTAAGTGAAAACAGGAATTATAACTACAGATTCTTATTTAAATCATGAAACGGGGCAAGGTCATCCCGAGAGAGCTGACCGAGTTTCTGTTGTGATTGAAAATCTTAAAAAAAACAAAAAGCTAGCTTGGAAAAAACCAGGTAAGTTTGATTCCAAATATTTAAAAATTACCCATAATTCAAATTATATAAATGAAGTAGAAAAATCTTTTCCCAAAAAAGGTTTGTTCTTTTTAGATGGTGACACCATTGTATCTCCTGGAAGCAAAAAAGCTGCCTCAGATGCGGTTGGATCAATTATCACTGCTATCGATGGTGTACAAAATAAAGAATTTAAAAATGCTTTTTGTGCCGTACGTCCACCAGGACACCACGCAGAAAAAGATAAAGCAATGGGGTTTTGTATTTATAACAACGTAGCTGTAGGTGCCTACTATCTTATTGAAAAATACAAACTAAATAGAATTGCGATCATTGATTTTGATGTTCATCATGGAAACGGAACTCAGGATATTTTTTATGAAAATGAAAAGGTTTTATACATATCAACCCATCAATATCCTTTCTATCCTGGCAGTGGTTCGAATAATGAAAAAGGTAAGCACAATAATGTTTTAAATATACCGTTACCAGCCGGAACAAATTCTGAAGAATATCTAAACGCTTATGAACATGTTTTAAAAAAACTTAAAGAATTTAAACCAGAGTTTGTATTTTTTTCAGCAGGATTTGATGCCCATGAAGATGATCCTCTCGCACAATTTAAATTAAAATCAAAAGATTTTTACGACATTACAAAAAGGACTTTGGAAGTTGCAAATAAAAGCAGCAAAAATAAAGTTGTTTCTATTTTAGAGGGGGGGTATGATTTGAATGCGTTAAAAGAAAGTACGGAAATGCATTTAAATGCTTTGATAGAAAATGAGTAAACTTTTTAAATTTATTGTTTTAATTTTTTTTTCACTAATTTTAACCGTTAATTTTTCATCCGCTGCAAAAGGAGAGGTAGTTCACATAAGTTGTAAAGAGGATTCAAGAGTTTTCTTTGATAGAAATTTTGTAGATGAACCACAAGTTTCAGAAAGAAAGGAACACGTCAGATCCTTTGATTTGAGAAAACAACTCCTTTTAGATACTAACTTTAATAACAACAACCCGCTTCCGGCTTTTATAGATGGTAAAACTATTTATTGGCATAGCATTATTCTCCCTAAAGATAAGCAAGCAGAAGCTTTGAAATCAAAGTACGGTCAGGATTTACCTCTTAGTGTAGGAACTTTTGAAATAAATAGATATACTGGCAAAATCACTACTGAGTTTTATGCTTTAGATATGGTTCACTTTGCAAAATATTTTGGTGTTAAAGTGACAACATTAGGTGATAAATCCAAACTTAGATCTGCTTTGACAAGCAATTATAATACAAAACAAGGACTAAGAATTAAAAAAAGAGTTATAGAAGAAGGAAAGAAAACCATAAAAAATAAAAAAATTCAGAAGGATTTTGTTTTGGTAGGAAAATCTAAGGGTAGTTGTAAAAAAGTATCCAAGAGAAAAAAATTTTAATTCAAAATTCAGTATTTTACTTTATCTAAATAAAGCCCATGCGCTGGAGCAGGAGGGGCACACATTGTTCTCTTTTTTGATAAAAATGCCCTTTTAAAATCATCTAAGTTCCACTTCCCTTCCCCTAAATATTTTAAAGAACCTACCATTGATCTAACTTGTTGTTGTAAAAAAGATTTAGATTGAAAAATGAAAATAATTTTGTTTTTATTTTTTTTTACCATAGCTTTCTTCATAGTTTTTATTGGAGACTTCGCTTGACAAGATGAAGCTCTGAATGTTGAAAAATTATGGGTACCCTTTAGAATTTCAGCACCTTTTCTCATAATTTTTACATCAAGTTTCTTTTTAATATGCCAGGCTTTATTTTTTTCTAAAACTAAAGATGAACGCCTATTAATAATAAAATATTTGTAAATTCTTTCATTTGCGCTGTGTCTTGCGTGAAATTTGTTTGGCCTTTTTTTTATACTAAGGACAGATACAGGGTATTTGCTTAAAAAAAAATTAATAGAATTTATGAAGATATTTTTATCAAGTATCTTTTGTTTTGTTTTAAAATGAGCTGACTGTTCGCTTGCATGAACACCGGCGTCTGTACGACCTGATCCTATAACTTTAATTTTATCTTTTAAAAACTTAGATAAAACTCTTTCTAAAACCTCCTGAACTGAAAGACCATTTTTTTGAATTTGCCATCCAACAAAATTCGTTCCTAAGTATTCAACATTAATTTGATATGTAAACATTAGACTATGTTTTCGCCCTGTTTTATCTTGTTGCCAAGTAAAAACTGACCAATTTCCTGTCTACTTTTTCCTTCTTTTTGGATCTCAAGAATTTTTATTGATCCTTCGTTGCAGGCAATTGTTAGTTTATCATCTAGTGTTTTTCCTAGCTTTCCTTTTCCATTTGCTATTTCGGCTTTCCAAACTTTAAACCTTTCTTTTTTGTATTCAAACCAAGCTCCAGGGTTGGGGTTAAGGCCGTTGATTTTTGCTAATATTTTTTTTGCATCAACGTTCCACTGAATCTTGCCTTCTGCTTTGTTAATTTTTTTTGCATAAGTTGCTACATTATGATCTTGTTCTTCAAATTTTGCAGTGCCATCAGCTATTTTGTTTATTGAATCTAAGAGAGTCTTTGCTCCTAGTTGAGATAAAACCTTAGATAATGTTTCTGCATCTGTAGTTTGATTGATCGAGATTTTTGCTTGATTCATTACAGGACCCGTATCTAAATCTTCTGTAATTTTCATGATACTTACTCCCGTCTCATTATCTAAATTCATAATTGATCTTTGAATTGGTGCAGCTCCTCTCCACTTAGGTAATAATGAAGCATGAACATTAATAAAGCCGTGCTTCGCTAAATCTAAAAATCTTTTTGGTATAATCTTTCCGTAAGCTACTACAACCACAATGTCTGGATTTAAATTTTTAATAAAATTATATTCTTCATTTGAATCCAACTTAAGTGGGGTTCTAATATTAAGAGAGTTTTTTTTAGAAAATGATTCAATGCTTGAAGGCTTTATTTTTTGCCCTCGGTTGGCCTTGCTTGGCGGCTGGGAATAAACCGCTAAAATTTTATGATTTGATTTTAATAATAGCTCCAAAGTTGGAACCGCGAACTCAGGAGTTCCCATAAAAACAATTTTTTGTGACATTAAATTTCTGAAGTTAAACTACTATTCTTTCTAATTCTTTTTTTTGTTTCGAAAGTTTTTTTGTTATCATAGACTTTTTAAGTTTTGACAGATAGTCAATGAACAATATTCCTTCTAGATGATCCATTTCGTGCTGAATACAAGTTGCTAATAGACCTTCCGCTTTAAGCTCTTTGGAATCACCATTATAATCTAAATACTTAATGTGACATTTATCTGGTCTATCAATTTCAGCGAATTGTCCAGGAACAGATAAACAACCTTCCTCGTAGGTTGCCTGATCTTTTGATGTGTATATCTTCTCTGGGTTAACAAAATACATTGGTCCTTTTTTTTCTGGATCCTTTGAAATGTCTAGAACTATAATTCTTTTTGGTACTCCTATTTGTATAGCGGCAAGACCAATGCCTGGAGCGTCATACATGGTTTCCAACATATCATCCATTATTTTTCTTATTGAATCATCAACCTCTTCTACTGGTTCTGATTTCTGTCTTAGAAATGGATCTGGTTCCGTTAATATTTTTCTTATAGTCATACGGTCTTTATATATGAATTAAACTCTTAAAGGTAGGGTGAGATTTAAAATTTGATTTCTAACTTTTTTTATTTTTCCTTTGTTTAACAAGTTGTTAATAAAATACAAAGTTTCAGGATCTAGATTTTTTATCTCGTCAGTGCCGATTATTTCAACGAGTTTAAGCATAAATAAACCAATTTCGCCATTTTCCACAAGTGAAAACATGCTGGAAGGAACTGTTAAATTTTTAGAAAGACTGCTTACATTTAAATCTTTCGGCATTTCTATGCCATCAGATGAAAGAGTTTCTAAAAGAATTATATCTTTGATCGAAAAGAAATATTTTTTGTTTCTTTTTATCTTTTTATAAACGCTTAAAAAATCTTTATTCACTTTTGTCTTATTTGGCTCATTGTCTGTAAAAATCTTCGTAACTTTTGATCTGTGTAGAACTTTATCGTCATATTTAATTTTTCCTGGCTCATTACTTTTTTCTAAAATTATATTTTTATCAACTATCTTTTTATAATCATCAGGTATTGAGTCGGAATCTATAGACTTTAGAGTATCGCTTAAATGTTCTTTAAAAATATTGGTCAATTTTTCTTTTTCAAATAAATCTTTTAATAACATGAGTAACTTCAGTTTGTTTTCCACGTCATCAGATAATAAAGATCTTTGATAAATTAATGCTCTTCCTTCATATCCTTCTAGACCTTGATATATTGTAGAGGCATTAATAAGTTGATTAATATTAAATGGAATTGACATATAAATTTCGAAAATTTTTTCTTTTTCGAATGTTCCTTCATTTGCCGCTACCTCATATTTTTTAATCGTCTCTGGATCTTCTAATTTATCAATAACAATTAGATTCGAAGCAACTAAATATTTCCATATATTTTTGTCTGTTTTTTTGGTTGGCTCATAATTAAAGCCTTCTACTGTTATGGATGACAAATAAAAATTTAACAAGTTTTTATCAGAAATTTTATTATTAGGCTTTTCTTCCATTCCTAACAAAAATAAAATTTTATCATCAAAAAACTTATCAGAACGCCCTTCTTCTCTTAGCAAATCAAAATTAAGAAGCGCTTCCTCTTTTTTTTTATTTAAAATCAAACAATAAATTCTAAATTTCTCTAAATAATTATCTTTTATCTCTTTGTTAATAAAATCTGCTTTTTTACAACCCTCTGAAATATCTGCTGAAGAGATATAAAAATCTACCAAAAATTTTATTAGTTTCGACTTTCCACCAAATTCTAAGTTGTTATTCAAAAAATTCTCAATAACTTCTATTTTATTATTTTTGATCAGCCAATTTATTTTTAGTTTCAAAAATTCATTGTCTGATAAATTTTTTTTTGGAGGATAAGAGTATGTTAAAATAGTATTTAAAAAAAGTTCTTCAGAGAATTTTGATAACTTAATTTTTTCAATTCTTTTTATTGAATCTCTGATAAGCTGACCATCAGTTCCTGACCACATCTCAAGACTCAAATCATTCTTTCCAGGATCATATAAACCTACCAGTTTGACAGGGGGGTCATCATTTTGATTATCTGAAATTTGAATTTGCTCTTTTTTATTCTCCTTTATTTTTGAAATATCAATTTTTGGTTCTTCTTTGACAGCATCCTCTTTTTTATTTTCTTCAGACTTTGTTTCATTCTTCTTGCCCCATATATCTACAGACTTTTCTTCTCCGAACGATGAAGAACAAAAAAACAGTATAACAAAAAGAAAAGTTAGAAAATTGCTATTTGAGTTTGATAATTTGATCGGTAGCATCTTCTTTAATTTCATTTTGGGGAGATGGAAAATCAACCTTGTCTAATAAATAAAAAGCCAAACTTATTAAAACAATGATCGCAAAACCTTTCAGAAGTAAACCTAGTAAAGGTGTGCTGGTTTTTGATCTTAAATTTAATCTCGGTTGCATAGTTGATAAAATATATTTAAACTCAAAAATTAAGACAAATTTGTGATAAATCAAATTAAAAATTTAGGTATAAATTGAAAAAAAACCTTGTATTAACCGGAATGATGGGTGTCGGAAAATCTACTATTGGCCAAGATTTGGCCAATAAACTAGACATGCAATTTAAGGATATAGATAGAATTATTGAAGAAAAACTTTCGCTTTCAATTGCAGATATATTTGAAAAAAAAGGTGAAGAATTCTTCCGAAAAACAGAAGAAGAAGAGACCTTAAATCACATGAAAGAAAAAAATGCCGTAGTGGCTCTAGGGGGCGGTGCTTTTATGAGTAAAAAAATTAGAGAAAACGTAAAGAAATTATGTGTTTCTGTTTGGTTAGATTTGGAACCCAAAATTCTGTTTCCAAGAATCAAGATGAACAAAAGAAGGCCTTTATTGAATAGTAAAAGTTCAGAACAAGATGTAAAAAATCTTTATGAAAAAAGAAAAAAAACTTATTCACTAGCAGACCATAAGATTGATTGTAATTTGAAAAATAAAAATGAAATAGTAGAAGAAATATTAAAAATTTATGAAAGTATCTAAAATTCGTGTAAAAAATAAAAATACAGATTATTCTATATTGATTGGTAACGGAGCAATAAATTTGCTTGGAAAACAAATTAAAAAGTTATGTCCAAAAACAAAAAAAGTAGCCTTAATTTTGGATAAGAAAATACCCAATAAGTATAAAAGGAAGATTAAGAAACAAATAAAAAACTATAAAGTATATGTGTATGAATATCTTCCTAATGAAAATTTAAAATCATTTACCAAGGCTAACAATCTAGTTGAAAATTTATTAAAAAATAATTTGAGTAGAACTGATGTTATTATTGCAGCAGGAGGAGGAATAATTGGAGATTTTGCTGGATTCGTAGCAAGTATCTTAAAAAGAGGGATTAATTTTATAAACTTACCATCTACATTATTGGCACAAGTGGATTCATCAATTGGGGGTAAAACGGGAATTAACTCAAATAGAGGAAAAAATCTTATTGGTTCATTTTACCAGCCAAAAATAGTAATTAGCGAACTTGGATTTTTAAAAAGTTTATCTAGAAGAAATTTGGTCTGTGGATTTGCAGAAATCTTAAAGCACTCTTTAATCCACGACAATAAATTTTTTAATTCACTAAGCAAAAATACAGAAAGTATATTGGAAAAATTTGATTTCAAAATAATTAAAGATGTAATTACAAAAAGCTGCAAAATTAAATTGCATTTTGTTAATCAAGATGAAAAGGAGAAGGGTCAAAGGATGATTTTAAATTTTGGTCATACTTTTGCTCATGGTATTGAAGCAGCAAATGGCTATTCAAGAAAAATAAATCATGGTGAAGCTGTACTAATGGGAATGATGTTAGCAACAAGACTATCATTTAGAAAAAAAATCTGCTCTTACAACACATTGGATAAAATTGAAACTATTTATGAAACTAATAATTTACCTAAAAATTTAACAAGTTTTTTCTCAAAAAAAGGTTTAAACAAAGTTGTGAATTTTATGGAAATTGATAAAAAAAATTACGATAATAAAATAAATTTAATACTTTTAAAAAAAATAGGAAAAACTACAAATCCCGGAGATTTTAGAATAAGCCCAAAAGAAATGAGGAATGTTCTAAAAAAAATTAGTTAATCTTTATTTCTAAAGAATGAATTTTCGTTTCTATCTCATCTTTTAAAATATTTATTATTTTTTTATGAGCATCAACCTTGTTAAAAGATTTTAAGAAATCAGATTCTATTATTATTTTCAAGTGAAGCTTACTTTTATTAAAAGACTTATGTCTTTTGTGTATGTGGGTGTTATCGATTATTTCTATTTTATTAACATGAATATTATTTACAATTTTTTCTTTTATAGTTTCTATAAAACTTTTCATTAAACGACCATTGTACTATATAATGAAGGGTTATTATGAAAAATATTTGTGAATGGAGCAAATGCAAGAAAACTGGGGTTTATAAAGCACCTGTTGAAAAAGATAACAGTAAAAAATTTAAACTTTTGTGTCTTGAGCACATAAAGGTTTTTAACAAGAGTTGGAACTACTTTGCAGATATGAAAGAAGAAGAAATTGAAAATTTTATTAAATCTGATTTAACTTGGCATAAGCCAACAAAAAGCTTTGGTTCTTCTGAGAACTTTTTCAGAATACTATGGGTAAATGCACTAGATGATAAACCTGGAATGTTTAAAGATTCGATTTTCAAGAATTTCAAAAAATCAAAATTATCAGATAAAGATATGGATGCTTTAAAAATTTTAGGGTTAAAAAATGATACAAATTGGTCTGATATACAGAAAAGATTTAAAATACTTGTAAAGAAATACCATCCTGATAAAAACCGGGGAAGTAGAAAGTATGAGGATATACTAAAAAAAATAACTCTAGCATACAGTCAGTTGAGATTGAGCATGAGTAAATGAAAAGATTATGAATTTAGAAAACCAAAAACCAGATATAAAAATTTCCGTTAGACAAACTTTTGGATTAGACACGGACATGGAGATCGATGCTTTCTCAAAAAAAAACCAATACGTTCCTGATATAGATGACAGTTATAAATTCGACCGAGACACGACGCTAGCAATCCTTTCGGGTTTGGCATTTAATAAAAGAGTTTTGATTCAAGGTTATCATGGGACGGGTAAATCAACTCATATAGAACAAGTGGCTGCAAGACTTAATTGGCCCTGTGTAAGAGTTAACCTTGATAGCCACATAAGTAGAATAGATTTAATTGGAAAAGACTCAATTATCATTAAAGATGGAAAACAAATTACTGAATTTAGAGAAGGTATATTGCCATGGTCTGTTCAAAATCCAGTGGCATTGGTATTTGACGAATATGATGCCGGTAGACCAGACGTTATGTTTGTCATTCAAAGAATTTTGGAGAGCGATGGAAAATTAACTCTTTTAGATAAAAATAAAATTATAAAACAAAATAAGTTTTTTAGAATGTTTGCAACAACTAATACAGTAGGCCTTGGAGATACTACTGGCCTTTACCATGGAACTCAGCAAATCAACCAAGGTCAAATGGATAGATGGAATATTGTAACAACGTTAAATTATCTTAAAGCTGAAAAAGAATTAGAAATTGTTTTGGCAAAAAACAAAAGGCTTAATAATGCAAAAGGTAAAGAAAAGATTCTAAATATGATTAAAGTTGCAGATCTAACTAGAAATGGCTTTATTAACGGAGACATATCAACAGTTATGAGTCCTAGAACCGTTATACATTGGGCTGAAAATTCAGAAATTTTTAAAGATATTGGTTATGCCTTTCGAGTAACATTCTTAAACAAATGTGACGAACTCGAAAGAAAAATTGTTGCAGAGTATTATCAAAGATGTTTTGGGGAAGATCTTCCAGAATCTTCTATAAATGTAAAAATTAGTTAAGATGGATAAAAAAGAGAATCGCTTAGAAGTTTTCAAAAGCGCTTTAATTTCAACAATAAAATCAATATCAGAAAAGAAAGATTGTGAGATAAAATTTGGTAAGTCAAATTTGGGTGACGGTAATAAAGTAGTAAATCTTCCAGAGCTAAACAAAATAAATAGTGCTAAAGATTTTTCTTTAATTAGAGCAAGAGCTGACTCCGAGGCTTTAAGGCTTAAATATAGTAACAACGATATCTTTGAAGAGTATAAGCCAAAAGGTGAGATGTCGAAAAAACTCTACAAAATTGCTGAAAAAATTAGATATGAAAAAATTGGCAGCGAGAAATTTTTAGGAATAAAAAAAAATTTATTTTCTGAATATAAAGAAAACAAAAAAAACTCTGAATCTAATAAAAACAAATTGACAGATTCATTTGATGAATATTTAAAAAGTTTCTTTTTTAATATCAAAGAAACAAAAAAATCTAAGATAAATTTCAACAAAAACTTTAAAAAAAATTTAAACTTTTTGAAAAACAACATAAAAGATCAGAGAAAATTTAACAGTTTAATTGCAGAAATGATTTCAGAATTAAATATTGAAGATAAAGAGCATAGCGAAGATAGAGAGGAAAGTGATAAAAATCTAAAAAATCAGGAAAAACAAGAAAGAAAGGATGAAGCTGATAGTCAGTTAGCTGAAAAAGAAGAAAATCAAGAGCTCTCTGTTGACACAATGACTCCGGACACAAAAGACATGTCTGGAGAAGATGACAAAAGTATAGAAGATGTTGAAGATGCGGGAGAAAAAACAAGTACAAGACCAAAGACAGTTTTTTCGGAGAACAATAAAAAATATAAGATATACACCGATCAATTTGATGAGGTTATTAGGGCAGAAAGCCTTGAGAGCAAAGAAGAATTGGAAAGATTGAGAGCAACTTTAGATCAACAGCTCTTACAATTAAAAAGCTTTGTATCCAAATTAGCTAATAAATTGCAGAGAAAACTTTTGGCGAAACAAAATAGATCGTGGGATTTTGACTTAGAAGAAGGCATACTTGATACCTCAAAATTAACAAGAGTAATAATTGACCCTTTAAATTCTCTTTCTTTCAAAAAAGAAAAGGAAACAGATTTTAAAGATACCTTGGTAACTATCTTAATTGATAATTCAGGATCAATGAGAGGAAAACCAATTTCTGTAGCCGCTGTCTGTGCAGACATATTGGCGAGAACTCTGGAGAGATGTTCTGTTAAAGTTGAAGTTTTAGGTTTTACTACAAAACATTGGAAAGGTGGCTCAAGCAGAGAAAGATGGATAAATGAGGGAAAGCCAAAATTGCCAGGAAGACTAAATGATTTAAGACATATAATTTATAAGTCTGCGGATACACCTTGGCGACAATCAAAAAATAACATTGGTCTAATGCTTAAAGAAGGACTGTTAAAAGAAAATATAGATGGAGAAGCTCTAAGGTGGACTTTTAATAAAATGAGAAAAAGAAAGGAAGAGAGAAAAATATTAATGGTTATATCTGATGGTGCTCCTGTTGATGACTCAACATTATCTACAAATGCAAATGACTATCTGGAAAATGATTTAAAAGATACTGTTAATTTAATCGAAAAACTTTCTCCCATAGAATTATTGGCTATTGGAATTGGTCATGATGTAACACGTTATTATAATAAAGCTGTAAAAATAACAGACGTACACGATCTGGGTGATGCTATGATAAATCAATTAACAGATCTTTTTTCAAACAAGAAAACCCTTCATTAAAATGTCTTGGCAGATAATTCTGCCCCATCAGTAATTTTGTTTAAAAACAATCTAAAAGGTATCAACATTAAAATAGCCATGATTAGTTTTACAACAAAATCCCCGATTGCTAAAGAGAACCAAGGCATTTCGGTATTATAAAAAGAGATTGAAAAAAATAAAAAAGTATCCACCAATGAACCAATTAATGAAGAAATCAATGGTGCTACAAACCATATTCTTCTTCTTAAAATATCAAAAATATTAACATCCAATAATTGTGCGAACAAGAAAGCAGTGCCAGATCCAATTGCAATTCTAATAGATATTAAATCCTTAAAGTTAGTTGAAAAAAATAGGGTTAACAAAACTCCAGTAAAAAAACCCAAATAAACAATTCTTCTCGCAATAAATTTTCCATATTTTCTATTTGCAAGATCAGTTATTAAAAAAGTTATCGGATAGGTAAACGCAGCATAGGTTAGTACGTTTTCCATTCCAAAATAATTTACCGGAAATTGAACTAAAAAATTTGAAATAGCAACTAATCCCGCCATCGAAATGGCTAATCCAAAAAAAAGTTTAGACCTAAACATAAAATCTTAAGCTTGTTTAAGTACTATCTTGCTTCTATATTTCTTTGCTCTTTTAGAAAGTTTGAAAACTTTTGCTGATTTAAGAAATTTATCAATCCCGCCTTTAAAATCTACAGTTCTCAAAGCTGCGTTAGACACCTTTAGTACGATATTCTTTTTTAGAATATCGCTTTTAAATTTTATTTTTTTTATACCAGGATTGAACTTTCTCTTTGTTTTGTTGTTAGCATGACTAACATTATGTCCCTTGAGAGGTCCTTTCCCTGTAAGCTCGCATTTCTTAGTCATAAAATATCCAATAGCTGTATAATTGGAGCCGAATATATAATCAAGCAAATATATGTCTATTGACAATGTTTGTGCCAAAGAATAATAAAACTGAATGGATTTTTTCCTGCCTGTTGCACAAGTTCAAGTAAGTATTTTGGTAATTTTACTACTAAGTTTCATTGTTGGTTTCATATCTGGACTATTTGGCATTGGTGGAGGTTTTTTAATGACACCTGTTTTAATATTCATGGGAATACCTCCTGCGTTTGCGGTTGCAAATGAGGCAAATAATATTTTGGGCACATCGGTATCTGGTGCGCTACACCACTGGTTTAGGAAGACCTTAGATTATAAAATGGGCATAACAATTGTAGCGGGTGGTGTAATTGGAACAGCTGTTGGAATGTTTATTTTTTCCTATCTTAAACAAAAAGGGGTAATTAACGTAAGTATTACCTTGGCATATATTTACATGCTGGTGATAGTTGGAACATTAATGTTTGCAAAGGGATATAAAGAGTTAATTAATTTAAGAAAAAAAATTGTGGTAAAAAGAAAAGCACATGATCACTATTGGATCCATGGTTTGCCTTTTAGAATGAAGTTTCATAAATCAAGACTTTATGAGAGCGCTATTGTTCCAATCATGTTGGGATTTATCGTTGGTATATTCGCTTCAATTATGGGTGTTGGCGGTGCATTTATAATGGTGCCCGCAATGATCTATATCATCGGAATGCCAACTAAGTTGGTTCCTGGTACATCGTTGTTTGTAACAATCTTCATCACTGGTTTGGTTGTTATTGTTCATGCAATAAAATTTCAAACTATAGATTTTATATTGGTTTCTGTTTTGATAACTGGATCAATTGTTGGTTTGCATGTTGGTTTAAAAGTGTCAGAAAAATTAAACGCTTCAGAATATAAAACTCTACTAGCCATTTTGTTATTAGCTGTAGGAATAATGATGGGTATAGAAACTTTTGTTCTAGAAAAAGGCTCCAGCTTATTTGTGACTGAAAAGGCAGGAGAAATAAACAATAGATTGGCGGAGGTCGTACTTGCTCTTTCTGCTAACAACCCAATAGTTTATGGATTTTTATCGATAATAATGGTTGTTTTAATCGGTATAACTTTTTCATATGTGAGAGAGTTAGTACATCATGTTAGATATGATCTTGATAAGAAAAAGTATAATTTTTTTAAATAGTTAGTTTGAATCGGATCCTATTGCTTCTTTTATATTTTTGAAACCTTTGTTTTTTAAAATATTTATTAACTCTTTTTTAATATCTTTAATAATTGTGGGCCCTTTATAAACAAGGCCGGTATATAGTTGTACTGCGGATGCCCCGGCAGCTATTTTTTCGAATGCAGATTCTCCAGAATCAATTCCTCCAACTCCAATGATCGGTATCTGGCCTTTCAGTTCTTTATAAAATCTTCTAACAAATTCGGTTGATAGATCTTTTAATGGTTTTCCTGATAGTCCCCCAGATTCCTTTTTTTTATCATCTAACAAACTGTCTCTGTTTTTGTCGGTAGTATTTGTTAAAATCACTCCATCAATCTTATATTCTAAAATTAACTTAATAATTCCATCTACATAAGAATTCTCTAGGTCTGGAGAAACTTTTAATAAAAAAAACTTATTAAAATTACTTTTTTCTCTTATCTCATTAATTTTCGACAATAATTCTCTAAGAACCTCCTCCTTATGAAAATCTCTTAGACCCGGGGTATTCGGAGATGAGATGTTGACCGTGATATAATCCCCCAAAGGAAAAAAGATTTCTGCACATTTTAAAAAATCATCAAGCATGCTGTCCGTATCTTTGTTGGGTCCAATGTTAATTCCTAAAAGATTGTTCGGAGTATTATTTTCAATCCTCTTTCTTACAACTTCGGATCCATCGTTGTTAAATCCCAGTCTATTTATAAGAGCATTGTCTTTTGTTAATCGAAAAACTCTAGGTTTTTCGTTACCATATTGCTGTTTAGGAGTAACAGTTCCAACTTCCACAAAACCAAAACCAAGCTTAAATATTTCGTTGTAAACTTCTGCGCTCTTATCAAAACCAGCTGCTAAACCTATTGGATTGCTAATTTCTTTTCCAAAAAGCTTAGTGCTTAGCATCTCCTCATCTGTAACAGAGAATAGTTTGCTTGGAAGAAAATTAAATTTTAAAGATTTTATTGCTAAATCGTGTGCTGTCTCAGGGTCTAAATTAAATACAAAAGGTCTTAGAAAAGAAAACATTAAAGTTACATTCTCAACTTTTTTTCCATTAAATCAATTGT
>CACDNJ010000013.1 GCA_902554135.1 uncultured Pelagibacteraceae bacterium
AAGATTTAATTCATTTTAATGATCCACAGGGTAATCGTGTGGAACTTATTTACAATCCAATGAAAGATACCGAACCATTTAAACCTTCTCGTCCAATTTCTGGTTTTAAAACTGGAGCTTTAGGTATGGGTCATGTTGTTTTACATGTAAAAGATTTTGATAAAGTTGTGCCTTTTTATCGAGATCTATTAGGTTTTAAAATTAGCGATTATAGTCATACACCTATCTCATTATGTTTTTTTCATATCAACGGTCGTCACCACAGTCTTGCATTATTTGGTTCAGGCAAAATTGGTTTTCATCATTTTATGGTGGAATACAATAGTCTAGATGATGTTGGACAAGGTTATGACTTGGTACAATATAAAGATAACGCAATAGCTTACACAATGGGAAGACACACAAACGATTACATGACTTCTTTTTATTCAATTACGCCATCAGGTTTTTTTGTTGAAAATGGATGGGGCGGCCGAATAATCGATCCTAGTACATGGAAATCTCATGAAACTTTTGAAGGACCAAGTTTTTGGGGACATGAACGTCTTTATCTTCCAAAGGAAGAAAGAATGAAATTTAGAAATAAAAGATTGGAAACTGCAGCAGAAGGTAAGCAAGCGCCATTATTAGTAGATTGTCCTTGGCTTTATTCAAAAATTAATAAAAAAAAATAAATTTTTAATTATTCAAGTTTGAATCAATGAAAAAATACGATGTTGTTATAGTAGGACTTGGACCAACAGGCGGAACATTAGCCAACTTATTAGCTCTTAATGGATTCTCTATATTAATTTTAGAACGCGAAAAAAGTCTTTACTCGTTACCTAGAGCAGTTCACTTTGACGATGAAATAATGAGAGTTTTTCAAACAATTGGTATTACTAAAAAATTTTTAAAGGACACAATTGTTAATAAAGGAACTAAATTTGTAAATTCAGAAGGTAAAATACTACTTGATTGGCCTCGTCCTCGCACAATTACGGAAAATGGATGGTATCCAAGTTATAGGTTTCATCAGCCTGATTTAGAAAGAAATCTTCGGATGCGTTTGCGTAAATTCAAGAAGGTTTCAATAAGACAAAACTCTGATGTCTGTAAAATAGAAAGCACAAAAGACAAAGTAGATTTAGTTTTTAAAGATACGACTAATCAGAAGCTACACAATATATCTTCTAAATATGTTATTGGTTGTGATGGGGCACGTTCAACCACAAGAACACAAATAGGAACTGAACTTGATAATCTTGGATTTACTCAAAAATGGGTAGTTGTTGATTTAATATTAAAGAAAAAGAAAGACGAACTACCTGACAGAACCATTCAATATTCTAATCCTAAAAGACCAGCTACTTATTGTAGGAACGTAGGCAAAAGGAGACGATGGGAATTTGCTATCCACGATCATGAGAATGAACAAGAAATATTGTCAGATAATTATATCTGGAATTTTTTAAAGCCATGGTTATCACCACAAGAAGCTGATTTAGAAAGAAAAACAATTTATACATTTCAATCAGCTATTGCTAGAAAATGGAGAAAAGGAAGAATTTTTATCGCTGGTGACGCGGCACATTTGATGCCGCCATTTATGGGGCAGGGTATGTGTGCAGGAATTAGGGATGTTTCAAACTTGGCTTGGAAAATTAGTTTATGTATTAAAAACAAACATGATGAAAAGTTTTTGGACACATATCAAACAGAGAGATTTTCAAATGCTAAAGAATATATAGAAACTACAATGAGAATGGGTGAATTCGTAAATGCCATTGGATCAGATAAAATTACAGACAATATATCTTCAAAACCAGATGGAACAAAAAAAATGGAGTCAATAAAGCCAAAATTAGGTTTTGGGCTTGGAGATAAAACGGATAAAAACAGAGGTAGAGTTTTTCCTCAGCTAAAAATGAAAAATGGCAAAACATTAGACGACAAATTTTCTACATCACCTCTTGTGCTTTTGTCTTCAGAGTTAAAGAAGCAAAAGTCAAAAAGCAAAATACCAATAATTACTGAGAAAGAAGTGGTAGGTTTGTCTAATGTGCTAAAAGGTTATGAAGCAAAAGCTGTTATCGTAAGGCCAGATAGATTTATTCTTAAAACTTGTAAGACTATTAATGATTTTAATCAAATAGAGCATTTGCCGCTTTAACTTTTGTTTCGTTGTTAGGAGCAACACTTCCGTCTGGCATAAGTAATGAATTTTCAAAACCAACTCTAATTTTTCCACCAAGTTTTATTGCCTTTTTTAGACAAGACACTTCTTCCTTAGCGAAAGCACATACAGCCCAATCAGCATTCATATTATTTTTTTTCAGTCTTTCAATAAAAGGAGAAATATTTTCAGGATTGCTAACTTTTCCTGAATAATGTCCTATAACAAACATACACCATGTTCCAATTTTTGAAAGTTCAGCTTTATCTAAAAGATCTGAAAGAAGATCAACATCTTCCGGCCCATAACATATGTGTTGGATTTTTGTTCCTGACTCTGTAAGTTTTTTATAAACTTTAATATCATCAGCTGTTGGTTGACGTGAAGGTATCATTTCACGAATTCCAATTGAAATACCAGGCGGCATAACATCGTAAGCAAGTTTACGCATTACTTCTGGCGAATATCTTCCAACAGCTTCTGTTGTTACTTGTAAATGCATTTTAGGAACTTGTTTTTGAAGTTCGGCCAAAGCTTCCTTGCAAAGACCCGAATCTAAAATATGTTCTCCTTTTTCATCGCGCATATGAAAATGTATTCCGGTGGCACCTGATTTAAAACAAGCCTTTGCGGTTTCAACTGTTTCAGAAATAGTTACAGGAACAGCAGGATGATCTTTTTTATTGGGCCTAGCTCCATTGGGAGCGACCATTAAACGTGGCAGATGTTCTGGTTTGTAAAAATTCATAATAATACTTTTATAAATGATTGTTCCTAGGATTGCACTTAACAATTGTCAGGAGTATAAAACATGCTAAAACATAGACGGAGCCCTCGTGGTGAAATGGTAGACACAAAGGACTTAAAATCCTTGCCCGCAAGGGAGTGCCAGTTCGAGTCTGGCCGAGGGCACCAAAAGATTTTAAAAACATGTCAGAAACGAAAGAGTCTATTTTAATTTTGTTTAAGGAAAGAAAAAAGGAAACACCAAACTCCTTTTTTTATGAAAGAAAGTTTTCTAGAAAATATGATGTTACAACAATTTTTGTTTCTGATTATTTAAACCAAAATAATTCTGCGATAGCCAAGACTGTTAACGAGATTATTAAGAAAAAAAATATATCTTTTGTTTTATTTGAGGGAGATCATATATCTATTTTTGACACAAAGTTTATTCAACTAATTGACAATAATGTAAAAAAAGGTTTGTTTCTGCAAGACGATTATATGTATCATTATATTAATCGAATTACAGCTTCAGCATGCGATTTTGTACTTACAGCATGCCCTCTGTCTAATTTAAAGTTTAAAGAGCTTGGTTATAAATCATTTTTTTTACCTGTCGAAGCGGATGGATCAATATTTAGAGACATGAATCAAAAGAAAATTTACGATGTTTTATTTTTTGGAAGAGTTAAAAATAATAGAAGCGAAATAACAAAATATTTAAAAGAAAATGACATTAAGTTACTCGAGTGCGGACCATATGATTCTATAAGTGACAGCCCAGAAAAATTAGCTAAATTAATTAATCAATCAAAAATAGTCCTAAACTTTACCGAATCTGATAATACTAATAAAGGAAACAATCCTCTTTCCCACTATAAACACTATTACCAAATGAAAGGAAGAGTTTGTTTTACTGGTATGTGCGGATCGCTTTGTATTTCTGAATATTCACCTTCCAATGAATTGCTTTTTAGCAGAAACGAAATTCCATATTTTAAAGGTAAAGAGGATTGTTTAAAAGTTATTAGAAGTTTTTTGACCGATAATTCAAAATTAATGGAAAGAACAAAAAAATACAAAGAAAAATGTCTAGAATATGAGGACAGTAATTACATAAACAAAGTAAAGACTTTTTTTGAAAGCAACTTAAAGGAAGGAAAAAAAATTGAAGTTAACATTCCTTATTGGTATGAATTTATCTTTTTTAAAAAAAATATTATGTTGAGGTTTAGGCTGAATAACTTTCTATCTTTCTTTAAACAGACCTTTCTTTCCATTTTTTGTACAAAATATAAGTCAAAACCTTTGCTACCTGTATTTTTCTTGCTAGGAATCTTTGTTTCAATTCTATTTATATTAAAATTCCCATTAGCTAAATTAAAATCATGAAAAAATACACTTTTATTTTTGACAATACTAAGAAAGCTAAAAATTTAAAAAGGATTATTTTAAGAAAATATAAAAATTATCCTGTAAAAAACTCAGATGTAATAGTGGTTGCTGGAGGAGATGGTTTTATGCTTAAAAACATGAAAAAGCTTCATAAATTTAACAAGTCATTTTATGGAATTAATTGTGGGTCCATAGGCTTTTTATTAAATAGACATATATCAGAGAAAATTTCTAAAAAAATTAAAAAAGCAAAACTAACAACAATTCATCCACTTCAAGTCACTGCAATAAGCAAAGGGAAAAATAGAAAGTCTTTTTTAGCGATTAATGAACTATCTTTGTTAAGACAAAGCAAACAAACAGTTTCATTAAAGTTAAAAATTAATAAAAAAATATTAATCAAGAAGCTGATAGGAGATGGGGTATTATTATCTACTCCAGCAGGAAGTACAGCATATAACCTTTCAGTTCATGGCCCAATTCTTTCTTTAAATTCAAAAAAACTAGCCATCACACCAATAAGTCCATTCAGACCTAGAAGATGGAAGGGAAAAATTGTTTCTGACAAAACCTCAGTTTATATAAGCAATTTAGATCCCAAAAAGAGACCAGTAGCAGCAGTTGCTGATAATAATGAAATTAGAAATGTTGTTTCAGTTAAAGCATCAATAAATAAAAGAATTAAATTTAAGCTTTTGTTTAATTCAAGCGAGAGCCTGTTCAAAAAAATTAGATCAGAACAAAAAAGAAGATAAATTAGTAAAAATATTTTTCTATCAATACTAGAAAATAATTAAAAAACTATGTGCCCATTACGGTTTTAAGGGCTTCCAAAAGATTAAAATATTTGATTAGATACCGCCCACATGAAAATTCTTTGCGTATTATATGACGATCCTAAAGGAGGCATGCCGAAAAGTTATCCGGTATCTTCTCTTCCTAAATTAGAAAAATATCCTGATGGAATGAAATTGCCGACACCAAAAGGTATTGATTTTAAACCAGGTGAATTATTAGGATGTGTCTCAGGTGAACTAGGTTTAAGAAAATTTTTAGAATCAAAAGGACACAAGCTAGTTGTAACTTCAGACAAAGACGCAAAAGGTTGTAAAGCAGATAAAGAATTAGTTGATGCGGATGTTGTAATATCTCAACCGTTCTGGCCTTACTATTTAACAAAAGAGAGAATTAAATCTGCAAAAAATTTAAAAATGGCAATCACAGCAGGTATCGGATCAGATCACGTTGATCTACAGGCTGCAATGGATAATAAAGTTGATGTAGTAGAAGTTACTTATTGTAATTCTAGATCTGTAGCTGAACATATCGTAATGATGATTTTATCTTTAGTTAGAGATTATCATAACCAACACAATATCGTAAACCAAGGCGGATGGAATATCGCTGATGCAGTTCGAAGATCTTACGATGTTGAAGGAATGCATGTAGGTACCGTAGCAGCAGGACGTATTGGTTTAGATGCTCTAAGAAAAATGAAACCTTTTGATGTTCATCTTCACTATTTTGATAGACACAAGTTGCCTGACTCAGTTGAAAAAGAATTAAATTTAACATTTCATGACTCAGTCGAGTCTTTAGTTAAGGTTTGTGATGTAGTTACGATTAATTGTCCTCTGCATCCAGAAACAGAAAATTTATTTAACGACACACTAATTAGTAAAATGAAAAAAGGTGCTTACATTGTTAACACTGCTAGAGGAAAAATTTGTAACAGAGAAGCGATTGTTAAAGCTCTTAAGTCAGGTCAACTAAGTGGTTACGCCGGAGACGTTTGGTTTCCTCAACCAGCACCGAATGATCATATTTGGAGATCAATGCCGAACCACGGTATGACTCCACATACTTCTGGAACTTCATTGTCAGCCCAAGCAAGATATGCAGCAGGCGTTAGAGAAATTTTAGAATGTTTCTTTGACAAGAAACCTATAAGAGATCCTTACCTAATAGTCAAAGACGGAAAACTTGCCGGCATGGGAGCTCACTCATACAGTAAAGGAAGCGCAACTGGCGGTTCCGAAGAAGCTGCAAAATATAAAAAGAAATAATTTAAAGAAAATCTAAACTGGTGCCCCCACACGGACTCGAACCGCGAACCTACTGATTACAAATCAGTTGCTCTACCAATTGAGCTATGAGGGCGCAAAAAGTTTTTTAGTTGAAAATATCAAATTAAGCAAGCCTAATAAAGATAATAGATTACTTTTGAATTTTTAAAATTTTTTTCATTACTTCTTAATTTCAAGTGAAAGTTGCTTAAAGTGACTTATTGTGACCGATCTGTAGTCCATTCCGTAGTCCAGATTTAATTCTTAAAAATTTGCAATTATTTTGTACCAAGGAAATCTTTCCAGCCTTTCCAGCCTTTATTTTTACAAGGTATCATCAATTAATAGTAAGGATAAAGTAACTATTGAATAAGAAAATTAACTTTTTTATTTGAGAGATTTAAATGAATTTTTTAATTACTATTACAATTTAAATATTAGTAATTTATACTACCTAAGGTTTAATTTAATATGAGCAATTTATCAGAAACACAGATACAGGAAATAAAATTTCTTGATGAGCTTTTAGATCAAATAATTATTTTAGATAAGTCCAAAAATATATGCTGTGCTAATAAAAGTGCTCATAAACGATTTGGATCGAAGTTAGAAGGAAAAAATATATCTAGCATTTTAAGAGATGCAAAATTATTAGATAGTATTGAAACTTCTATCAATCAAAAAAAAACTCAAATAGTCGATGTTGAGGTAAAAAAACCAAATTTTCAATTCTATAAAGCTAGTATTATTCCCGGACCATCAAAGCTTTGCAATCAAGAACAATCTGTAATTATTTTTTTAAAGGATTTAACGGAAGTATTCAAAACACAAAAATTTAAATCAGACTTTGTTGCTAATGTATCCCATGAACTAAGAACCCCTCTGCAATCTATTAAATTGGGTTTAGAAACTATTAACCAAGGACACGCAACTAATGATTTTGAAAGTCAAAAGAAATTTTTACCAATCTTACTTCAACAAACTTCAAGAATGGAAAGCTTAGTTAGTGATTTACTATCTTTGTCTAAAATTGAATTAGAAGAGCATATAAGACCCACTGACAAACTTGATCTAAAAGAAATTATTTTACACGTAGTAGAAATACATAAGCAAATAATTAAGAAAAATGACATCTCTGTAGATATAAAAGGAGAAGAATCAAAACATATAATACCCGGTCATAGAGAAAGATTAATTGAAGTTTTTACAAATTTAATTGATAATGCAATTAAATATAGCCCAAAAGGTAAAAAAATTTATATTTCTTTAACTATTAGCAATGAAAGTACAACAGTATCTATAAGAGATGAGGGCATTGGAATACCCAAAAAATACATACCTAGAATTACAGAAAGATTTTTTAGAGTAGATCCTGCTAAAAGCAAAGAGGTGGGCGGAACTGGTTTAGGTTTAGCTATTGTAAAACATATAGTAAATCAACATAGAGCAGAAATAGATATTAAAAGTGAAGAGGGAAAAGGAACGGAGTTTATATTAACATTTCCAAATAGCTAATTTTAATACAACCAAAAAGTTATATCTTTAACAAAACTTTAACATTCTTGTAATAATTCTTAAACTTAGATCACATATTTAACAGACAGTTAAACAAAAAAAAGGAAATAAAAATGAAAAAGTTAAATATTTTATTGTCAGTCTTGGTACTTTTGGTGTTTGCATCATCAGTTCAAGCTAGAGACCAAATAAAAATAGTAGGGTCTTCTACAGTTTATCCATATGCGACAGTTGTAGCTGAAACATTTGGAAAAGGTGGAAAATTTAAAACACCTGTTATTGAAAGTACTGGTACGGGTGGTGGAATGAAATTATTCTGTGCAGGAGTAGGTACACAACATCCAGATATTACTAATGCATCTAGAGCAATTAAATCTAAAGAAAAAGCATTATGTGAAAAAAATGGAGTAACTGAAATTATTGAAATCGTAGTAGGTAATGATGGTATAACTTTTGCTCACTCTGTTAATGCACCAGACGCTGATTTTACTAAAGAACAACTTTGGAGAGCGTTAGCTGCTAAAGTTGATATTGATGGCAAGCTTGTTGCAAATCCATATAAAAAGTGGAGTGATATAGACTCAAGCCTACCAAGTAAAAAAATTGAAATCATGATTGCACCACCAACATCTGGAACAAGAGATGCATGGAATTCATTAGTTATGGGTAAAGGATGTTCAAAAGCAGCAAAATCTCTTTACGAAGCTGATGGAAAAAAAGCTAAAAAAAGAATGTGCAAAAATGAGAGAAGATGGATACGCGGTTGAAGCAGGGGAAAATGATACTTTAATAGTACAAAAACTAGCTTCTAATCCTGATGCTTTCGGTTTCTTTGGTTACAGCTATTTAGTTGCAAATAAAGATAAAATTAAAGCTTCTGCAATAAATGGTGTCGAGCCAAGCCTTGAAGGAATTCAAGATTATTCTTATCCAATTGCTAGACCATTATTTTTCTATGTAAAAAAAGCTCATATTGGAGTAGTGCCTGGTATAAAAGAATTTATCAAAGCATTTACTTCTAAAAAAGCGATGGGATCAAATGGTTATCTGACTGATATTGGTCTCGTTCCATTAGCAAAAGATAAATATAAATTAGTTAGAACTGCAGCTACTGAGTTGCAAACTATTAAGATTAATTAATTTTAATAAACCCTCTTAATAAAAGGCCAGGATAAATTCCTGGCCTTTTTTCTTTATTTTTATTCAATCATGGGTTTAGGTTTGTAATAAAACTGTAACACTATTGTAATAATGTTTGGTCAAAATGAATTTGGCCATAATTGTATTAATAGTTCTTTTTAGCGTTTCTTCTTTTTTCTTTGCCAGAACAAAAGTAAAAAAAATTGCAATTTCAAATCAAACAAAACTAAACGCATTACCAGATTATTATGGGTACTATCTTTCTTTGTGGTGTGCACTACCAGCTCTGCTGATACTTATTGTTTGGACAATTTTTGAACCATCAATTATTAAAGCATTTATTTTTCAAGGAATAAGCGGAGAAAATGCTCAAACATATAATAATTCTGAATTAAATTTAATATACCAACAAATTAAGTCTTTTCATTTTGGTTATTTCACTGGAACTATAACTGAAGAAATAATAAGGGGGGCAGAAAGCTATAAATCTTTCTTATCTATAGCTCAAGGGTCGAAGATAGTTTTACTAGCAACAATAATAATATTTACAACTCTTTATGCTCTTAAAAAAATATTAAATAATAATAAAGCCCGAGAGGATGTAGAAAAAATTTTTAAGGGACTCCTTTTTGTATGTTCTCTAGTAGCAATTTTGACTACGATTGGTATTATATTTGCTCTATTATTTGAAAGTATTAAATTTTTTTCAGTAATTAATATCTTTGATTTTTTATTTGGCACTTCGTGGAGTCCACAACGAGCATTTGTTAGAGATGCTTCTACCATTACAGCAGAAGAATATGCAGATTTAAAAAATGCATTTGGTACGGTGCCATTATTTGCTGGTACAGCTTTTATTGCGTTGATTGCGATGATAGTTGCAGTTCCTATTGGTTTATTTTCTGGAATTTACATGGCTGAATATGCAAATACAAAAGTTAGAAAATATTCAAAACCAATCATTGAAATTCTTGCTGGTATTCCTACTGTTGTTTATGGTTTTTTTGCAGCTTTAACCGTTGGACCTTTTTTTAGAGAAATAGGGGAAAAATTTGGTTTAGAAGTATCTTCCGAAAGTGCCTTAGCGGCGGGTCTAGTAATGGGAGTTATGATCATACCTTATATTAGTTCATTGTCAGATGATGTAATTAATGCTGTACCTCAGTCATTACGAGATGGTTCCTATGCGGTTGGAGCTACTAAATCAGAAACTATTAAAAAAGTTGTTTTTCCCGCTGCGCTTCCAGGAATTGTTGGATCTGTGCTTCTTGCTGTTTCAAGGGCGATAGGAGAAACAATGATTGTTGTTATGGCTGCTGGCTTAGCAGCTAATTTAACTTTAAATCCATTAGAATCGACAACAACAATCACAACACAAATTGTAATGATTTTAGTAGGAGATCAGGAATTCGATAGTCCTAAAACTCAATCTGCTTTTGCATTAGGTCTTACATTATTCTTTGCTACTTTAGTTTTAAACTACATAGCTCTAAGGGTTGTTAAAAAATATAGAGAAAAATATGAATAAAGATCAGTTACTTAAAAAAAGATACCGAGCTGAAAAAAGATTTAAATTTTATGGGTTAATATCAATTACATTAGCAATTTTATTTGTAATTTTTTTAGTAAATGTAATTTTTTCTAAAGGAAGAACAGCTTTTCAGAGAACGACCATTGCTGTTGAAGTAAATTTCAATGCAGAAGAACTGGAGTTAAATTCAAACGCTTCTATAGAAGAAATCCAGGATGCTGATTTTTATGATTTATCGATTAATAGTTTACTTAAGCTTTATAAAACTGAAGGAGCGAAACAAGAAAAAGAATTATTAAGAGTTTTTAGCCCCGATCATGATATCGAGATTAAAAATTTTTTAATTAAAAATTTAGATAATTTAAACAAAAATGTCATAGTTAATTTAACTACCTCAGATGATATTGATCAGCTCCATAAAGGAAATTATCCAAGACATTTGCCAGAAGAAAGAAGAAGAATATCAGATTTTCAACTTTTAATTTATGATCAATTAGTAAAGGAAAATAAAGTTAATAAAGTATTTAATACTTTCTTTTTTACTAATGGAGACTCAAGAAATCCTGAAGTAGCTGGTATAGGTGGTTCTTTATTTGGATCATTTTTTACTATAATTATTACATTAATACTTTCTTTTCCAATTGCTATTTTTGCATCAATATATTTAGAAGAGTTTGCTCCAAAAAATCGTATTACAGATTTTATTGAAATAAATATTAATAATTTGGCAGCTGTACCATCAATTGTTTTTGGTTTATTGGGTTTAGGAATTCTTTTAGGAACATTTGATTTGCCCAGATCAACCCCATTAGTTGCGGGAATTACATTATCTTTAATGACTTTACCAAGAATTATTATTCCATGTAGAGCTTCATTAAAAGCTGTCCCACCATCTATTAGAGAGGGTGCGCTTGCAGTTGGAGCATCGAAAGTTCAATCAGTTATGCACCATGTTGTTCCTTTAAGTATTCCTGGAACATTATCCGGAACTATTATTGGTCTTGCTCAGGCTTTAGGAGAAACTGCTCCTTTAATACTTATTGGTATGGTTGCGTTTGTTGTAGATATACCAGCAACGCCTATTGATCCATCTGCATCATTACCTGTTCAAGTCTATCTTTGGTCAGAACAAGCTGAACGAGGATTTGTTGAAAAAACTTCAGCTACTATTATGGTTTTGCTGAGCTTTTTAATTGTAATGAATTTCATAGCAGTTTATTTAAGGCAAAAATTTGAGAAAAAATGGTCATGATAAATAATAAAGTTAAAATAAAAACTACAAACCTTAATGTTTATTATGGAGATAAACAGGCACTTAATGATGTGAATTTAGAAATTCACAGTAAAGAAGTTACAGCACTAATCGGGCCATCTGGATGTGGAAAATCTACATATATAAGATGTATTAATCGTATGAATGATGTAATCGATATTTGTAGAGTTGCTGGTTCCATCGAAATTGATGGCAATGAAATAAATAAAAAAGAAATTGATGTTGTAAGCTTAAGAGAGAAAATAGGAATGGTTTTTCAAAAACCTAATCCATTTCCAAAAAGTATCTATGACAATGTTTCTTACGGACCAAATATTCATGGTTTAGCAGAAAACAAAGTTAAGATGGACGAAATTGTTGAAACTAGTTTAAAAAAAGCAGCACTATGGAATGAGGTTAAAGATCGATTAAACGAGCCGGGTACAAGTTTATCTGGTGGCCAACAACAAAGATTATGTATAGCAAGAGCAATATCGGTAAATCCTGAAGTTATTTTAATGGACGAACCCTGTTCAGCGCTTGATCCTATCGCTACTGCTAAAATAGAAGAATTAATGGACGAATTAAAAAAGAGTTATACAATAGTAATAGTTACGCATTCTATGTCCCAAGCCGTTAGGGTTTCGCAAAGAACAGGATTTTTCCATCTCGGGAAGCTCATAGAAGTTGATACAACAGAAAAAATATTTAAAAATCCTAACAATAAAATGACACAAGATTATATTACAGGGAGGTTCGGATAATTATGTCAGATGAAGCACATATAGTTAAGTCTTATGAAGAAGAGCTACAAAACTTAAACGATAGTTTGATTAAGATGGGCAGTCTAACTGAAAGTCAATTAGCTGATTCAATGGAAGCTATAATAAAAGTAGATAAAGAATCAGCAGATAAAATTATTGCAAATGATGCGAAGATTAATGAATTAAGAGCAAAAATTGATAATCAAATAATGACTGTTTTAGTCAAAAGAGCTCCTATGGCAATTGATTTAAGAATAACAATATCAACCTTAAAAATTTCGCACGATTTAGAAAGAATAGGAGATTTAGCCAAAAGTGTTGCAAAAAAAATTAAACCTTTACCCCATGATTTACCCAAAGAACTTATTGGCAGCCTAAGAAGATTAGGAGATTTAGTTCAAAAACAATTAAGAAATGTATTAGACGCTTATCTTAACAAATCAAAAGAAAGTGCCATAACCATTTGGAAAAATGATGAACAAGTAGATGATCTTACTAATACTGCAATGAACGAGGTAGCTGATTTTTTAGGAAAAAGTAAAAAAAATTTAGAATTAGCTACTCATTTATTATTTGTTACTAAAAATATTGAAAGAGCAGGGGATCACATTACTAATATCGCTGAGTCCTTATACTATTTAATTGAAGGTGAGTATTTAGAAGGAGCTAGACCTAAGGGTAAAGATATAGAGAAAAATTAATGAATGCTAAAATATTTATAGTAGAAGATGAAAAGCCTATTATAACTTTAATTAAATATAATTTAGAAAAAGAAGGTTACAAAGTTTCTTCTTCAGAAAACGGTGAAGAGGCACTTAAAGAGATAAAGGAAAGCGCTCCAGATCTTGTCTTATTAGATTGGATGTTACCTGATTTGTCAGGAATAGAGATTTGTAAACAACTTAAAAAAAGCGCTAAATATAAAAGTATACCAATCATTATGCTGACGGCTAAAGGAGAAGAAGAGGATAAAGTTAGAGGATTAAATGTTGGCGCAGATGATTATGTAACTAAACCATTTAGCTATCCTGAATTGCTCGCAAGAATAGAAGCTTTGCTTAGAAGATCTAAACCTTCAGTGGCACAAGATGTTATTTCTTTTGAAGATTTAAAAATTGATAGAATTACAAGGAGAGTTTACAGAGGAAAAAAAGAGATTTCTTTAGGTCCTACAGAATATAATTTGTTAGACTTTTTTATAAAAAATCCAAAGAGAGTTTATTCTAGAGAGCAATTACTCGAAAATGTTTGGGGAAACGATATTAACGTAGAATCCAGAACCGTTGATGTTCATATACGTAGGTTAAGACAAGCAATTAATATAGCAGGCAGTAAAGAACTGATAAGAACAGTAAGATCTGCTGGTTATTCCTTAGACTAAAATTTATGAAATCAATATTATTTATTTGCACTGGTAATTCTGCAAGAAGTATTATTGCGGAAAGCATTATAAACAAAAACTATAGTAAAGATTTTAATGCATATAGTGCAGGTAGCAATCCAAGTGGAAAAATTAATCCTCATATTAAAGAATATTTAATTACTAAAAAATATGATGTTTCAAACCTTAATTCGAAAAATTTTAATGTTTTTTTAAAAGATAAAAAAATATTTGATTACGTTGTAACAGTTTGCAGTAGTGCACATAATGAAATTTGCCCAATTTGGCCTAACAAAAACATAATTATTCATTGGGATATTAAAGATCCTGTAAAACAAATTGAAAGCCTTAATTTGAAAAAAAAATCAATAGACGTAATTATTGATGAAACGTATAAAGTTTTATATAGAAAAATTACTGATTGAACACAAAGTGAAAAAAACAAATAAATATTTTTTAGGCGAATTTATTGGTAGTGCTTTTCTAGTTATGATTGTTGTGGGATCTGGCATTATGGCTGAAAATTTGACTGATAATTTAGCAATAATGCTTTTAGCTAATGCAATAGCTACTGGCGCAGGTTTGTTTGTTTTAATTACTGTTTTTTCAGATATTTCAGGAGCTCACTTTAATCCATTCGTATCACTAGCAATGGTTTTAACTAAAAAATTAAATAAAAATTTATTAATAACCTACATTCCAGCTCAAGTTTTAGGATGTTTATTTGGGGTCATGCTTGCAAATTTTTTCTTTGAATATCCATTAATTGAACTTTCAACGAAAGTTAGACCAGGTATTAATATCTTTGTTGCAGAAATTGTAGCAACTTTTGGACTTATATTTGTAATCTTTGGATCATTAAGAAGCGGAAAAATAGTTGTAGCCGCATCCGTAGCGACATTTATTACTGCAGGTTATTGGTTTACATCCTCAACATCTTTTGCAAATCCTGCCGTTGCACTAGCTAGAACATTTACGAATACTTTTACCGGTATTAATTATACTAATACACCAAGCTATATTTTAGCCGAATTAATCGGCGCTTTAATAGCGGTATACGTGATTAAAAAACTAATTTTAAAGTAATCAGTGATTTATATAACTCTTTTCTTATCTTTATAATTCAATAATGAATTTTGATCAAATAATCCCAATAATCTTTTTGATTGGAGTATTGATATTAGTGTTGCCTAGTTTTTTACAATCCAATTCCAAACTAAAACAAATTCTTGCTAATCTTTCAATCTGGGTAATTATTGTTTTGATAGTGACTACAATTTCGTATTTTTTATTAAAATAAAAACTACCATGCGTAGTCCATCTGTAGTCCATGCTTTTTTTTGAATCTTTTAGCCAGGTTTTATGCTAGTATTTTAATTAATTGTTGAGTGAAAATGATTACAAATCAGTTGCTCTACCAATTGAGCTATGAGGGCCTGCTCGGAGTATTAAATAAAAGTTGTATAGATATCAAGATTTTTCTTTAAATATATTCAAATAATGAAAAACAACAGATGCGCTATTAGCGATATTTAGACTCTCTACCTTTTTATTTATATTAATCCGAAATAAAAAATCTGAATTCTTTTTTATTTGATAATTTAATCCATGTCCTTCAGAACCAAAAAGAAGAACATTATTTCCTTTCCAGTCATGTTTGGTGAAGTCTTTTTTACTTTCACTGTCAAAACCACTTACCCAGAAATTTTTAGATTTAAGGTATTTTAGGGTTGTATTAACATTTGACACTTGAAATATATTAATAAGCTCAGTACATCCGCTTGCACTTTTGTATAGAAGTTTACTTTCGCTAGGATAAGATCTTTCTTTAACGATAATACCGTCGATATTAAATGAAGCGGCACTTCTTATAATTGAACCGATATTTCTAGGATCTGTTACCTCATCTAATGCTACAAGATTTATGTCATTTCTATCCGAATTTTTATTTAGAAAATCTTTTATACTGAGCTCTTCTAGATGCTCTATTTCTGCGACCAAACCTTGATGTGTAATACCATCCTTTGAACAATATTTATCTAGTTCTTTTTTGGTTTTATAAAAAAGACTAACATTTTTAAGTAGACTGAGATGCTGGTTTTCTCTATTTATTCTTTTTTTTGAATCTTCGGTTAAAAATACTCTTAAGACCCTTCTAAGAGGATTTTTTAATGCTTCTGTTACAGCATGTCTCCCAACTATGTAAAAAGTACTTTTTTTCACTGAATTTTTAAGTTTTGTATAAATAAATAGCATATTTAAAAGCAAAATGATTTATTGCATTTATCAATCAAGATGCTTATAAAACCCTTGTTGTTGAATGCTTTTTAAGTTATTGGGTATCCCCTAACGACGTTTGGAGGGGTACCAAAGCGGTCAAATGGGGCGGGCTGTAAACCCGTTGACTTCGGTCTTCGAAAGTTCGAATCTTTCCCCCTCCACCAAACTTAAAAATCTTTAATAATAAAGAGGGCGTGATAAGTTTTGGATATTGCGGGTGTCGTATAATGGTAATACCTCAGATTTCCAATCTGATGCTAGGAGTTCGATTCTCCTCATCCGCTCCGTCCATTTGTGCTGCACCAGTAATCATGTTTTTTACATAGTCAGCGTGACCAGGACAGTCTACGTGAGCGTAGTGTCTTTTTTCAGTTTCGTATTCAACGTGCGCTGTTGAAATTGTAATTCCACGTTCTTTCTCTTCAGGTGCTTTGTCAATTTGATCATAAGCAATAAATTCTG
>CACDNJ010000014.1 GCA_902554135.1 uncultured Pelagibacteraceae bacterium
AAGTTAAAAATTTTAGACTCTATGGGAGATTTTGAATTTATTGGTTATATAGAAGGGAATCAAATAACAGAGGGAAAGTGCAATGTTGTTGTAACCGATGGTTTTACTGGAAACGTTGCTTTGAAAACAGCAGAGGGCACTGCTAATTTTTTAACTGACAATTTAAAAGAATCATTATCTAGCAGCATTCTTTCTAAGTTTTCAACTATTTTTTCATATTTTGCTCTTAAAAAATTTAAAAACAAACTTGATCCACGAAAATATAACGGTGCTATATTTTTAGGATTGAATGGACCAGTTGTAAAAAGTCATGGAGGAACCGACGCATTAGGTTTTTCTTACTCACTTGAATTGTGTTATAAAATTGCAAAAGGAAATATGATGAAAAAAATAAAAGATAATTTAAATCATATTAAGAAAATTGGAGATGAAGAGAAATAATATTAATAAAAATGATATTTTAGAAAATATAAAACATCACCATGGCTTGCCTATAAGTTTTTCAGAACAAATCTTTGATTTTATTTTTGACATTATCCTTGAAGGTCTGGAAAGAGATGGTAGGTTGAAAATAGCAGGTTTTGGAACTTTTAAAATTTTAAAAAAGAATGCTAGAACGGGAAGAAATCCAAAAACAAAAGTTAAATATCAAATCAAGCCTAGAAAAGTTGTGGTTTTTTCCCCTTCTCTAGAAACCAAAAAGAAAATAAATGGAAAAAACTAAGGAAGCATACAAAACTATTAGTGAGGTTGCCCAAGAAATAGGCTTAAGAAATAAAAAAAACAAAAAATTAAGCACTCATACTTTAAGATTTTGGGAAAAACATTTTAAACAAATTAAGCCAAAGATATTATCAGGTAATAGAAGATACTATTCGCAGAAGGATGTAGAGTATTTAAGGTTAATTTATAATTTACTCAAAAACAAAGGTTTTACAATTAATGGTGCAAAAAAAGCATTAAATGATCCTTCATTAAAACTTGACGATACTTTGTTTTCTAGTGTAAATAAGAAAAATTTTGACAATTCAATAAAAGTTAAAGCAAATAGAATTAAAAATATTATTAAAAAAATTAAAAGAACAAACTAATGGCAAAAAAAAGTTCAATTAAAGTAAGGTTGGTTCCGGAAAAAAAGCCGGATAGTCCTTTTTATTATTATGTAAAAAAACCTTCAAAAGGCGAAAAAGCTAAAGTAAAACTAAAATTAAAAAAATATAACCCGGATACCAGAAAGCACGAATATTTTGTTGAAAAGAAACTTCCACCACACAGTAAATAATCTATTTTTTTTTAAATTTTCTATACTCAAAATCAATATAAGCTTTGATCATACTTAACCAAATCATTTTGGTAAGCCTTACATCAATTTTCTTTTTTAATGATTTTCTTTTAATATTTTTTAAAATTTTTTTTATTCTAGCCTTGTCAACTATTTGTTTTTTATTGGTTTTTTTTCCAAGAATCTGATTCACCAATTTAGTTCTAATTTTAATAATATTAAGAAGTCTATTATCTAAAGAATCTAGCTTTCTTCTTACTTTATTAATTGTTCTATTTTTTTCCAGCGACATAAATGTTATTAATTTTTTTTAATGATAATATATAACAAATAAATGCAAATTTTGTTAAGAAAAGAATTTTCAAATTCGGTATATTATTGGTTATTCTCAATATTAATTCTTATAGGATTAATTGTAATTGTTGGCGGATTAACAAGACTAACTGATTCCGGATTGTCTATTACAAGATGGGATGTTATATCTGGTATTTTTCCTCCTCTTTCTGAAAAAGCATGGGATGAAGCTTTTAATCTTTACAAAAAGATACCACAATTTTATCTTTCTAACCCCGATATAACTATTTCAGAATTTAAAATAATTTATTATTGGGAATACTTTCACAGAATTCTTGGAAGAATTTTAGGTTTGCTATTTATAATTCCTTTACTTTTTTTCTACTATAAAAAAGTTTTTACCAGAGAATATAATATAAAATTTTTATTACTATTTTTATTAATTCTTATTCAGGGATTTGTGGGATGGTACATGGTAAAGAGTGGTTTAGTTGAAAATACGACAGTAAGCCATTATAGATTGGCTATCCATTTAAATTTAGCATTAATTTTATTTTCAGCAACATTTTGGCACTTATTGAATTTAACAAATAAAAAAAATAAAATTTTTTTTAATTTTTCAAAAAATAGTATTTATATAAAAATATTTATTTTATTAATTTTTGTTCAAATAACCTTTGGAGCATTTACTTCAGGATTGGATGCCGGTATGGTTTATCAAACCTGGCCATTGATGAATCAGAACTATTTTCCAGACGATATTATCTTTGATAATAATATATTTAATTTTTTTAATCAGCCTTCATTTGTTCAATTTCTTCATAGAAATCTTGCTTATCTAATTCTGATATACACACTTATGATTTTATTTTTTGTCTTACGCAAACGTAGAGTACATTTACACAGAGCCACTTTTCTTCTTGTATTTATAATTTTTGTTCAAGCTTTTTTAGGCGTTCTTACTTTATTAAGCGGGGTAAATATTGTTTTTGCATTAATGCATCAGCTTTCTACAATTTTTTTATTACTTTTCTCGATTTATTTTTATTATAAATCTTTAATTCAATAGTTTTTATTGACATAATAAATAATAACTTGTAATTATCGCCAGGTTCGTATGACACCTTTTATAAAGAAAAAAGAAATAAAAAATCACTGGTATTTGGTTAATGCCGAAAACTTGGTTGTTGGTAGATTGGCCGCATATATTTCTAAAGTTTTAAGGGGAAAAAATAAAGCTCAATTTAATCCCAACCAAGACAATGGCGACTTTGTTATAGTTACAAATATTGAAAAAATTAAATTTACTGGAAAAAAATTTGAAAATAAAAAATATTATAAACATACTGGTCATCCAGGAGGTATTAAACAAACCTCACCTCAGAATTTACAAAGAAGAAATAAATCTCAAGATATTTTAAAATTTGCAGTGAAAAGAATGTTGCCTGGCGGTCCATTAGCAAAAAAACAGTTAAGTAAACTCAAAATGTACTATGGAGACAAACATCCTCACTCTACACAGAATCCAGTAGAGATAAAATTTTCAGAATTAAATAAAAAAAATTACATTAAAACTTAATGGAAACAGCGATTACAGAAAACAATAAAAATATTAGCAAAAAAATTAAGCTTGATTTTAAAGATAGTAATTATGCTACAGGCAGAAGAAAAAAATCAATAGCGAGAGTATGGATTAAGAAAGGTTCAGGAAAAATATATGTCAATGGCAAAGAAATGAATCAATATTTTAAAAGACCTGTACATCAACTTATTGTTGTTATGCCATTACAAGAAACAAAAGTAATCAATCAATTTGATGTGAAGTGCCATGTAAAAGGAGGAGGTTTGTCGGGGCAAGCTGGTGCTATCATTCATGGTATTTCAAGAGCTTTGGTGAAAACGGATAGTAATTTAAAAAAAACATTGAAGAAAAACAAGTTCACCACAAGAGATTCTAGAAAAGTTGAAAGAAAAAAATACGGACACAGAAAAGCTCGTAGAAGTTTCCAATTCTCTAAAAGATAAATCATTCATTTTCATTAAGATTAAAAGTGATATAAACAAATTATGTCAGTAAAAAAAATTAATATTGTTGTAGCTGGAGCCACAGGATATGTAGGTCTTGATTTGATAAAATTTTTATCAAAGCACCCCAAAGCCAAAATCAAATATCTCTGCGCTCAAAAAAAAATAGGAAAAAAAATCCAATTTTTTGATAACAGAATTAAGAAAAAGCTTCCTAGGATTTCTAATTTAAAGTTTGTGAATTGGAATGAAATAGATATTTTGTTTACAGCTTTACCAACTGGAGAGAGTCAAGTTTTAGCAAAAACTTTAAAAAATAAAAAAGTAAAGATAATCGATCTATCGGCAGATTTTAGACTATCAAACAAATCTCTATATAAGAAGTTTTACAACAAGGAGCACAAGGCAGTAGATTTAATTAAAAAGTCTATTTATTCTGTTTCAGAATTTGTAAGAAAAGATATAAAGAAGCACAAGATTATTGCTTGTCCCGGTTGCTATCCTACCTCGATTCAATTACCTCTTTTACCCTTGATTAAGAAAAATTTGGTAAAAAAGAAAGATATCATAATTGATTCAAAATCAGGTTATTCTGGCGCAGGAAAAAATTTAAAAAAAAGATTTAATCACAAGAATATTTATTCCTCAATACATGCTTATGGAATTTTTAAACATAGACACACAAGTGAAATTGATCAAGAGTTAAAAAAAATATCAAAATCCAAAGTTAATTATGTTTTTGTACCTCATTTAATCCCAACATTCAGAGGCATGTTATCTTCTATTTATCTTGAATTATCCAAAGGAACATCTGCTAACAAAGTTTTTAAAGAATTGAAAAAATATCACAAAAACAATTTTTTTGTTAAAATATTGCCTTTTAACAAAGACTTGGGTACAGAAAATGTTATAAACACAAATTTTTGTGAAATTTCAATCTGCACACTTAAAGAAAAAAGAAAAATATTGATATTATCTGCAATAGACAATTTAGTAAAAGGAGCTGCCGGGCAAGCAGTGCAGAATATGAATATCCTTTACGGATTCAAAGAAAATTTGGGGCTTAAATGAGATTTTTTTTCTTTTTATTATTTTTTCTTGTTAGCTGCGTTGGATTTAATAGTGAAAAAACAAAAAAAATTTATATTTGTGGAGATCATGAATGTAAAAATAAAAGGGAAGTTAGAGATTATTTTGAAAACAATATTTCTGTTGAGGTATACACTGTCACTTCTTCTAGAAAGAAGAGTCAGGACATTGATTTAGTTCAATTAAACATTTCAGACAAAGAAAAACAAGAATATGTTGCGCTAAGTACAAAAGAAGAAAAGATCAAAAAAAAAATAGAGAAAAGAAAAAAACTAGCCAAAATCAATGTTAAAGAGGAAAAAAAAGCAAAAAAAATACAAAAGAAACATAAAAAGAAAAAAAGCTCCCCAGTTACATTGGTGAGGCTTTGTAAAAATTTACAAGAGTGTGATATAGATGAAGTAGCCAAAATAATTTTAGAAATGGGAAAAAAGAAAGACTTTCCAGATTTGACAGTTAATTAATAGTAGAAAATGAAAAAAAATAAAAAATTAAATATAGCGATTGTTGGCCTTGGAAATATTGGCTTAAATCTTTATCGACATTTAGCAAAAAACAGAAAATCTATTATAGAAAAAAACAATATAAACTTTGAAGTAAAATATGTTTCTGCAAAAAATAAAAATAAAAAACGTAGAATTAATATACCTAAAAAAAAATGGTTGAAAAATTATTTACTTGCCTCACAATTGAGTGATGTTGATGTTGTTGTTGAATTAATTGGAGGTGCAGAAGGGGCAGCAAAAAAACTTGTATTTAGTGCAATAAAAAATAAAAAACACGTTATAACCGCAAATAAAGCTTTAATTTCAAAATATGGAGATCAATTAGCACTACTTGCTGAAAAGAAAAAAGTTAATTTAGAATTTGAAGCTGCGGTTGCAGGAGGAATACCAATTATTAGAACTCTTAAAGAAGGTTTGGTCGCAAACAAAACTAGTAGAATTTATGGAATTTTGAATGGAACATCAAATTATATTCTTTCAAATATGGACAGAATGAAGATGGATTTTAAATCAGTTTTGGATAAAGCAAAAAAATTAGGATATGCAGAAAGCAATCCAAAATCAGATTTAAATGGTGAAGATGTAAAATCAAAAATTCAAATTTTATCTTCTCTTGCTTTTAATTCTTTTATTAATAAATCAAAGATTAATCTTGAAGGTATAAACAATATTGATGAGATAGATATAAAGAATGCGGAAACTTTGGGTTACAAAATCAAACATCTGGGACTCAGTGAAATAGAAAGTGGAAAATTGATACAAAGAGTTCATCCATGTTTAATAAAAAAAGAATCTAGAATAAGTAATGTTAACGGTGTTTTAAACGCTGTTATTATTGAAGGCAAACCAATTGGAAAATCTATTCTTCAGGGAGAGGGAGCTGGTCCAGGTCCAACAACATCAGCGTTGGTTTCTGATATCTGTTCAGTCCTAAGAGGAAATATAAAATTCCCTTTTTCTGCATCTTACTCAAATAGAAAAAAAATAGTATCAGCAGATTTATCAGAGAAAATATTTTCTTCATACATTAGATTAGATGTTGTTGATAAAAAAGGAGTTTTATCATCTATTACAAAAACAATGTCTAGAAATAAAATTTCGGTAAAAAGATTAATCCAGAATCCTTTCAGAGGAAAAAAATTTGCTTCAATAATTATCATTTCTCACAAAACAAAGAACAAAAATTTAGTTAAATGTATTAAGGAATTAAAAAAAAATAATTTCATTTTAAAAAACCCAAAATTTATTAGAATAGAAGAGATTTAAAATTGATAGATCCTAAATTATTAAATAAATTTACTAGAGTCTGTGAAAGAGCAGCCTTCGGTGCTTCAAAGTTCAGAGGAAAAAATGATAAGATAGCCGCAGACCAAGCCGCTGTCGATGAAATGAGATCTGAACTTAACAAGATAGAAATGAAAGGAAAAGTTGTAATAGGAGAAGGAGAAATGGATGAAGCTCCTATGTTATTTATAGGTGAACAAATTGGTACTGGAAAAGGAGATGAATTAGAAATAGCTGTTGACCCTTTAGAAGGAACAAACTTCGCAGCAAAAAATTTACCTAATGCTATTGCTGTTTTAGCAGTTGCAAAAAAAGGTGGTTTATTATCCGCACCGGATACTTATATGGAAAAAATTGCTGTTGGAAGTGGACTTCCTAAAAATATTGTTGACTTAGATAATTCTGTTGAAAAAAATATTAAACTGCTTGCAGAAGCCAAAAAAACAAAACCAGAAGAAATTACCGCATGCGTTCTTAAAAGATCTCGGCATGATAAAATTATTTCATCTTTGAATTCATTAAATGTAAAAATTAAATTCATCCAAGATGGAGATGTTACAGGGGTTATTTCTGTTGTAGACCCAAACTCATCTATTGATATTTATTTAGGCATTGGTGGAGGTCCTGAGGGGGTTTTAGCCGCGGCAGCACTGGATTGTTTAGGAGGACAAATGCAAACAAGACTTGTACTAAGTGATGACGAAGAAATTAACAGGGCAAAAAAATTAGGAATTACTGATCTAAAGAAAAAGTATAATATAGAAGATATGATCAAGGGAGATGTTATGTTTTGTGCAACAGGTGTAACAGATGGAGAGATGTTAAAGGGAATTACATATAAAGGAGATTCTTTTGAAGCCTCTTCTTTTATTTTACATAAAAGCCAAAAACTCTCTAAAAAAATTACTAATATAGTAAAAAAATGAATATCAATTCAGTTTTGGGTAAGGATTGGATATCCAAAAACTATAATGAAGAAACCGCAAGCTTTTTAAAGGAAAATTTTAGTCTTAGTGAGATTCTCTCTAGATTAATTGCAATCAGAAATATTAAAATGGAAGAAGTAAAACTATTCTTAAATCCAAGGATAAAAAATCTATTACCGAACCCATTCATTTTGAAAGATATGGAAAAAGCTGTGGATAGAACAATAAAAGCGATTAGTAAAAAAGAAAAAATTGGAATATTTGGAGATTATGACGTTGATGGAGCTACCTCAACAGCTATTTTAGGAAATTATTTCACCGAAATTAATCAAGATATAGAGATTTATATACCTGATAGAAAAACAGAAGGTTACGGTCCAAGCAGGCAAGGTTTTGAAAAATTGATATCTAATGGAGTGAAATTAATCTTCACAGTTGATTGTGGGACAATGTCATTTGATACAATCGATTTTTCACAAAAAAAAAATATTGATGTATTAGTCTTAGATCACCACCAATCCGAATTAAAATTACCCAATGCTTTTTCTATAGTAAACCCTAATAGATATGACGATAAGTCAAACCTAAATTATCTTTGTGCTGCTGGAGTTTGTTTAATGTTTTTAGTTGCTTTAAATAAGAAACTGAGAGATTTAGAATGGTTTGTAAAAAACAATAAAAAGGAACCAAATCTAATAAACTTTCTTGATTTAGTTTCTCTTGGAACAATTTGTGATGTGGTTCCACTTACAGGCCTAAATAGAGCGATTGTAAGTCAGGGTCTTGAGATTTTAAAAAAAAAATCTAATCTTGGTTTAAAAACTCTAAAAAATATTTGTGGAATAGAAAGTAATATAACAACCTATCATCTTGGATATATTTTAGGACCCAGAATAAATGCCGGTGGTAGAGTAGGAAAATGTTCTCATGGCGCCAATTTATTGTTAAGCAAAGATTCAAAAGAAACTTTTAAAATTGCTAGTGAGCTAGAGACTTTTAATAAAGAAAGAAAACTAATCGAAACGAATATGTTGAACAATATTGAAAATACAATAAGCATAGATTCTAACGAACCTACAATTGTTTTGTCAGGTCATAATTGGCATGGAGGAGTTATTGGAATTATTGCTTCTAGATTAAAAGAAAAATATAATAAACCAACAGTCATAATCTCTGTTGAAAAAGGCTTGGGACGAGCTTCCGCAAGATCTGTTTTGGGATTTGATATAGGAACTCTTATTATAAGTGCTGTACAAAAAAATATTCTCAAAAAAGGAGGGGGTCATAAAATGGCAGCTGGATTTACTATTGAAGAAAATAAAATAGAGGAATTTAAAAACTTTATAAACAACCGTTTCTCTAAAGTTAAGAAGAATTTAGAAAAAAATAATATTCTCTTCTTTGATTCAAAAATTTCTCCATCTGCATTAAATGAAGATTTTTTTTCAGAAATCAATTCTCTTTCTCCTTTTGGTTCGGGCAATCCAGAACCAAGATTTGTTATTGAAAATTTGAAATTGCTAAAGTCTTCTATTGTTGGAGAGAAACATATAAAAGCCTTGCTGTCTGCTCCAGATGGATCTGTTATCAAAAGTGTGACATTTAATGCGGTAAAAACTAATTTAGAAACCTATTTGTTATCAAAAAATCAAAAAAAAATTAATATTGTTGGAAAACTAAGTCTTAATGAATGGAAAGGTCAGAAAAATGTAGAGTTTATTATCGATGATATTTCTGTTAATAAGACAATCAATAATTCGGTCCCATCGTCTAACGGTTAGGACAGGTGGTTTTCAATCACCTAATCGGGGTTCGATTCCCCGTGGGACCGCCACTAAATAAATTTATTTCTTAACCAAAAAAAAGAGCTCAGTAAGATGAAAGGATTTGTCTTTAATACTCTTAAATTCTTTAACAGTTGAAAATTTACTTGAACAGTTAACAGTATTAAGAGGAGAGTAACATACCACCCAAACCTTGGATATTTTTTTAATTTGACTAAATTTAACAATCTTGAGATTTTTTTCTTGGAAAATTTTTTTGTTGAGAAAATAATTTGATAGCATTATAAATTCTGTATCTTCATTTGTATCAAAGGTAATATTTTTGGATATTTTATTATCTATCTTATTAAGAAGTTCTGTAAACTGAGGTTTTTCTGCTTTTTTAAAATTTAATTCAATAAATGTGTTTGTGATTGTACTAAAAGATAAAAGAAAAATAAAAAAATATTTTATTTTTTTTTCTTTTAGATTCCAAATTAAATGAGTAATTAAAATAAGCACCGGTATTAAGACAAAAATAATATATCGATCTATCAATACAGGTCTAACGAGAAGGCTGTAAATTATCGGGATTAAATAGGTAGAAATTATTAGAATTAGTAAAAAAAAGAGATTCCTATTTTTATTTGATATTAAAAATTTAAATTTTATCAGCAAATAAACTAAAGTAAGCAAATAAATAGCTCCCATTATTTTTGACCCAAAGAATCTTGAAAAAAAGAAATCGAAGAAGAATTTAGATTCAAAGGGAGGTATCCATGTATTAATATCGTATTTATAAAATATAAACTCATAATTAAATGCAAGACCCAACAAGGCACTTAACAGCGTAAATAATATCAGTTTTGATTGAATAGATTTATTGGAGTAGTAAAGGTAAAATAAAAATATAATCTGAGAAATTACTATTAAAAACCCAAAAATATGTAAAGAAACGTTTATTATATTTGAGATTAAAAAAAACAAATATAAATACCATTCAGATTTTTGACTAATATTATTTATTAATTTTATAAATAAAAAAATATTTATGGAACTTACGAAGAAAAATAAACTATAAACCCTAACTTCTTGAGAATATCCAATCAAATAAGTATTAATTGATAAGAGAAAAAACAAAAATAAGAATGAACTGTTATTTTTAATTTTGAAAGAAGAATAGGCTATTATTGGGATTGATAGACATCCAAAAATAAAAGGGAAGTATCTGCCTACAACATCATTATACCCAAAAATTTTAAAAAAATATTTTAGAAAAAAGTAAAAAGCTACTTGATCTGGCTGACCAGGAGTTAAGTATCTTTGAATATAGGTATTCTGATCACTAATTCTAGGGTCAGCTAACCAAAAAGAATTTATCTCATCAAACCAGTAGTCATTAAAATGCAAGTGAAAGAATCTAAATAATACTGTAGTAACGAAAAATATTAAAAATAAAATTAAAAAATTATTCGATAAAATTTTAGTTTTTTTAAGATTGATTTTCACAAATCAACTATACTCTTTTTTATATTTAGAGGAAAGAGCAGCTATAATTCCTAAAGTTAGAAATATAATCACAGAGTTATTAGTTGTGAAGAAACTACCAGAAGATTTTATCGGAAAAATTTCCATCACAAAAACATAAAAAAATGGTGAAATTATATATTTATATTTTATATCAAAGAGTATTTTATAAGACTGTTTTAAAACTAAGAATATAATTGGAAAAAATAAGAAGATTCCAACAATACCTAAATCTACTAAAATTTCTAAATAGTAATTATGTGGATGCATATTACATGTAGTTCTTTCATGATTTGATTCTATTTCTCTTTTAGGACAATTATATCTAAATGATTTTATACCACCACCAAGATATTTATTCATTTTCCATGTACCAATCCCCGAATCAAATTCATGAACATAGTAAGGTCTTTCATCTATATTCAAATCTTTACCAAAATCAAAAAGACGATAAGAGTACAAGAAAACCATGTCTTTAGAAGCTTTATAGAAACTATTATAATAATTTTTTAATTTTTCATTTGTACTTATGGTTAATGTGGACATTAAAAGTATCAAAAGCAGAATATGAATTAGATATTTTTTTAGGGTTTTGTTATTTAAAAATATTAAAAATGTTCCAAAGAAGAAAAGAATTAAGGGCATTCTATTTCCAGATAAAACAATTGCAGTTGCGCTTATAAAAAATAATATGGTTAGTACCAGGATTTTTATCTTAAGGTCGTGTTTTTTCCAAAAAATAAAATAACAAAAAAACAAAAAGAATGAAAATTTTTGAATAAAACCACCAGCAATAGCTTCTGTATGAAAGGGGCCGGTTGTTTTGTACATGTATGGACTTTTGAAACCAAAAAAATCTTTGCCGTAATAAAATTGAAAAATAACATCAATACTTACAAACAATGATAATGCAGAAAAGGAATAAAATATAATTTTAAAGTTAATTAAATCTTTTTCTATTAATAGTCTTATAGTGAAGTAGAGGAGAAGATATCTTAAAAATAGCAGGCTTTTAGTAATTATTCCAAAGTCATAATTTTCTACTTTCTCAAAATAATAACCTTCAACAGTATTAAAAGTGCTTGTAAAAACAATATATAAAAAAAAGCACAATACTAATTTGTCTAAATTATTTAATTTAAACCTAGCACCTTGGATAAAAATAAAGAGTCCGCTTATTATTAAAAGCAGCACATTTAGATTAAGTACAAAAGTACCTAATATATAGCTTAAGGGTATTAGAGAAATAGCACTTGAAAAAAAATTTTGTTTTGACACATTACCTAATTAAATCATACAACTAATATTATCAAATAAAATATGTTTAAGATTGGAATAATTGAGAAAATACACGAAGATGGAATTAAGTTGTTGGAAAAACATCCTAACTTTGAATTTGAATTAATTGAAAATATTTCTAAGGAAAACTTAATCAAAAAATTACCAAACTTTGACGGAATCACCCTTCGTGTAGCTGAATTGGGTTCGGAAATTTTAGAGCACTGTAAAAAATTGAAAGTAATATCAAGACATGGCGTTGGATATGACAATCTTGATACTAAGTATTTAAAAAAAAATAATATTACTCTTTTGATAACAGCTACAGCTAATGCTGTCTCAGTAGCAGAACACGTAATGTACATGATGCTTTCTTTGTCTAAAGGAATAACAGACTATGATAAGGCTGTAAGATCTGGAAATTTTAAAAAAAATGTTAACAAAATTGAAACTCATGAGTTATTAAATAAAGAAATTTTAATAGCAGGATTTGGACGTATTGGAAAAAATCTCATAAAAAGATGCCTTGGTTTCGAAATGAAAGTAAAAGTTTATGATCCATTTGTAGACAAAAAAACAATAGAAATGATGGGGGGAAACAAAGTGGAAAATATAAACATAGCTTTAAAGACAGCAGACTTTCTGTCAATTCATATGCCGCTAACTAGTGAGACAAAGAATTTGATTGATTTAAAAAAATTAAAAACAATGAAGAAAAATGCAATTATAATAAATACAGCAAGGGGTGGAATTATTAATGAAACTGATCTTGATACTGCTTTAAATAATAAAATTATATTTGGAGCAGGCCTAGATGTTTTTGAAAAAGAACCTATTAATATGGATAATCCATTAATTAAAAACAAAAGAGTTCTACTAAGCCCACATTCTTCTACTTTCACTCAAGAATGTACTGCCAGAATGGGGATTGAAACAGTTCAAAATTTAATTGATTTTTTTGAGAATAAAATTAAAAAAAACATGATAGTAAAATTATGATAGATTTTAAAAGTAAGATAAAAAATTTTGGTCTATTAGAAATTCTTGTTTTATTTTCAGCTATATACGTTGTTTCTACTTTGATATGGACTGCTTCTACAAGATCTGCTGTCGAGGAGAAAGCTAATACTGTTAAGTCTAATCATAAAATAATTGTTGATCTTATAAATAAAGAAATAAACAATTGTGATCAAGGAGATGAAAATTCACAAACAATCTGGGGAGACCCCTGTAAGAATGAATGGTCTTATAAAAAAGTAATTAATTATATTAATTCAAATCTTAAGCTTAAAAATCCTTATTCTTCAGAAAATGTAATTGTTAAAAGTGCCCAAGATCCAAGGCTACAGGCGGAAGGGAAGGCTGGTCAATCTACAGAAATGGGCATTATTTTTATAAGTTCAAAAAATTTTCAATCTGAGCCTGGATCCGAATGGGTAATCGGAACATGTGTTAAATCACCCTGTGTTGCCGCAGGTAATAATGAACTTACATCAGTTTATAGATAATTTATTAATTGAAATTCATCTTTTTTAAATATAAAAAGAAATTCTTTTAACGGGCCGTTAGCTCAGTTGGTAGAGCACTTCCCTTTTAAGGAAGGTGTCGTTGGTTCGAATCCAACACGGCTCACCATTCCACTATATCTTTATTGGAGGATATTCTAGTATAATCTTATTTATCCATCCTTTTAAATTTTTAATTCTGTTTTTGCTTGACGGATGTGTACTTAAAAATTGAGGAGGTTCTTTACCTTTGTGAGCCTCTCTCATTCTTTCCCAAAGTCTAACAGATTCTTTTATGTTAAAACCAGATAAAGAAGAGAATATTAAACCTAAATAATCTGCTTCAGTTTCTTGTTTTCTACCAAAAGGATTCATAATTCCTAGTTGAAATATATCCATTCCTGTAGCTCTACCTACCGTGTTTCTTGTTCTAGAGATTTGTCCTCCCAGGAATATGTCAGCAACTTGAGTTCCAACGTTTACCGCCATTGCCTGACTCATTCTTTCAACGCTATGTTTCGCTACTGCATGAGCAATTTCATGACCCATTATTGTTGCTAAACCATCATTATTTTTTGCGACATCAAGAATTCCGGAAAAAACAGCAATTTTACCGCCCGGCATGCACCATGCGTTTTTAATTTTTTTGTTGTCTACTAATATATATTCCCAGTCAAAATTTTGAGTTGGGTCAGATTCGTTTTTATTTCTAAAGAAGGCAGTCACTGCATTTTCAATTTTTCCTCCAATTTTAATAATATTATCTAATTCTTTACCGGATGTGATAAGTTTAGATTTAGATTTTTTTTTGAAGTTTTCGTAAGCTTTGGCAGCCTGTCTATTTATGACGCTTTCTGGATATAAAGTTAATTGTCTACGTTCGGTAATTGGAACAGTGCCACAAGAAGGCAGAAAATAACCACAACAAGAGCACCCAATAAATCCGAGAAATTTTCTTCTATTTATGCTATGACTTTTACTCATTGCATGATAATAACAAAAAAATACTGAATATTCTATTTAAGCATTGCTTTATATGTTGAAAAAAAAGTCAAAAAGATCGCTGTTTTCATCACTTAGGAACAATTTTATAGCCGGGATAGTTGTTCTGATACCAATTGGTATCACTTTGTATTTAACACTTTTTTTTATAAAAATTTCTTCAAAAATTTTACCAAAAGAAATTAATCCAAACCATTATTTACCTTACAATATTCCAGGATTAGAAATTGTAATATCGATAGTTCTGATTACTTTTATTGGATGGCTTTCTCTTTCCTTCATAGGAAAAAAACTTTTTGATTATTTCGAGGCCATACTTAATAAAATTCCAATTCTTAGAACTATTTATTCTGCAGTTGGGCAATTAACAGAAACCTTTGCTAAAAGTAAAAGTGATAAAAAAAGTGTAGTCTTAGTTGAGTATCCCAGAAAAGGAACGTGGGCTGTTGGATTTGCCACAAAAGAAAATAAAGGAGAAATCAGAGATAAAGTTGGAGAAGATTTAATAAATGTTTTTGTACCAACAACTCCGAACCCAACAAGTGGATTCTTATTAATGTTTCCAAAGAAAGAAGTTATATTTTTAGATATTTCTTTTGAACAAGCCTCTAAATTTATTGTCTCTGCTGGAAGCACAGATACAAAAGTTTAGTTCCCTAATTCATGAATTATTTCAGCTCTGTCATAGAGCTTTAAGAGAATTTCAAACTTTTTTAAACTTAAGCTATCGATGTTTCTTATATTTTTTTCGGCTAATAAAAATAAATCTTTATGTTGAATAGGATCCGCAAATTTGAAATTTTTAATACCACTTTGTTGAAAACCCAAAATATCTCCATACCCCCTTAATTCCAAATCTTTTTCTGCAATTATGAATCCATCATTTGTTGATCTTAGAATTCTTAATCTTTCTTTTGCATTTTTGCTTAAATTACTTTTGTAAAGCAATATACAAATCGAATCATTTGTTCCTCTACCAACCCTGCCTCTTAACTGATGCAATTGAGACAATCCAAATTTATTTGAATCTTCAATTACTATTGTATTTGCGCTTGGAAAATCAATTCCAACTTCTATAACTGTTGTACTGACTAAAA
>CACDNJ010000015.1:0-2500 GCA_902554135.1 uncultured Pelagibacteraceae bacterium
TTTATTTTTCTTTAAAAAATCGGCTAGCTCTACTGCACCACTCATATTAGCAGTTCCAGCATTAACATTATTTCCATAAACTACAAAACATATGAGGGAGTTTATGCTCTTAGAAATATTCTTAAACTTAAAGATTTATCAGTTAATAATTTAAAAAATATTAAAGGCATTGCATACAGAGATAAAGATAATTTCAAAATGAATCCTGTAGAAATAGTTGTGCCTAATGAAAAAATGGATACTGACTTACCGGGGTATGCTTGGGACCTTCTACCTTATAAAGAAAAACCTTTAGATTTATATAGGTCTCCTATGTGGCATGCAGAATATGATTATGAAAAAAGAAGCCCATATGCGAGTTTACAAACAAGTTTAGGGTGTCAGTTTAGTTGCAGCTTTTGCATGATAAACATGATCAATAGGGATGATGAAGCAGAAATTGGAGTTGCAGGTAATTATAGTAATATGAGATTTTGGTCACCCTCTTTTATAATAAAAGAATTTGATAAGCTAATGAATATGGGTGTTCGAACAATTAGGATTGTCGATGAAATGTTTTTATTAAATAAAAAATACTATGTTCCACTTTGTGAGATGTTGGCTGAAAGAAATAAAGATGATAGTTTAAGGATGTGGAGTTACAGCAGAGTTGACACAATAAAAAATCCTGAAGTTTTAAAACTAGTAAGAAAAGCAGGAATAAAATGGTTGTGCTTAGGTATTGAAAGTGGTGAAAAAAAAGTTCGGTTAGAAGTTTCTAAAGGAAAATTCGAAGATGTAGATGTAAAGCAAGTTATTGAAAAAGTTCATGAGGCAGATATAGAAGTTATGGCAAATTATATATATGGTTTACCGGGAGAAACAAAAGAAAGTATGAAAAAAACTTTTGATCTGAGTTTAGAATTATGTACTGCTGGTTGGAATACTTACGCATCAATGGCACTACCTGGTAGTCAGCTTTATAAGGAAGCTATTGACAAAAAAATGGATACTCCAAAAACTTATGAGGCTTTTTCTTGGCATTCTTTTGAAACAATGCCTTTAAGAACGAAAGATTTAACAAGTAAAGAAATTCTAGAATTTAGAGATTTAGCCTTCATCAAATATCATACCCATGAGCCATTTTTAAAACGTATTGAAAAAAGATTTGGAAAAAAAAATGCTGAAAATATAAAAAAAATGGCACAAATAAAATTAAAAAGAAAAATTTTAGGACATACTATTGAAAAAAATTAACGATTTAGAAAACCTTGGAAAAAAATATCGGTATGAGCTTCTAGAAAAGCTAGTGCTAATGAAACAAGGTCATATTGGATCGATCTTCTCGATGATGGATATGGTTGTTGCTATGTATCATGGTGGATTCGTAAAATTTAATACTTCAAATAAATCCTTTGATGACAAAGTTTTAATAAGCAAAGGACATGCTACATCTACATTGTATCCTATATTAAGAGATTTTGGTCTATTTCCAAAAAAAGATTGGGACAATTGGGGTATAGGGGAGTCAAAATTAAGAGTCTTCGGGAATATATCTATTCCGGGTATCGAAGTTACCTCCGGTTCACTGGGTCATGGGATTGGAGTTGCTTCTGGTATAGCATTAAGTTTTTTGAGAAAAAAAAATAATAATAAAGTTTTCACAATTATAAGTGAAGGTGAGCTGTATGAAGGTTCGTCTTGGGAAGCTTTGCTGATCGCTAAACATTATAATCTTAACAATTTGACGATCATTATAGATATAAATTCTTTAATAATTTTGGGTAAAACAAAAGAATGTGTGAACTTGGACCCTATAAAAAACAAGATCGAAGGATTTGGCATAAAAACTTTTGAGGTAGATGGACACAACTATAATCAATTAATTGAAGTGTTTCAAAAGTCAAGAGCATTAAATAGCTTGAATTGTATTTTAGTCAAAACAATTAAAGGTAAGGGTTGTTCAATAATGGAGAATAAACATCAGTGGCATTATTTAAATTATATGTCTGAAAGTGATATAGAAAAAGCTAAAAAGGAATTATCATAGTGGCTCAAAGAGATATTTTTATAAAAGAGGTTACAAAAGCTTTGGAAAAACAGTCAAACATTTTTTTTCTAAGCGCTGATTTTGGTGCGCCTGCTTTAGATGAACTGAGATCCAGGTTTCCAGATAATTTTCTACACTGTGGGATATCTGAACAAGCAATGATTGACATGGCATCTGGTTTAGCCCTTGAGGGAAATAAAGTGTTTGTATACGCTATGTCACCATTTCTATCCCTGAGATGTATCGAGCAAGCAAAATGTGGTCCGGGGTTAATGAATTTACCCATTTGTTTCATATCAGTAGGTATTGGTCTTGGATACGCAGATTCAGGTCCAACCCATTATTCAACAGAGGATTATGCATGTTTGAGATCAATTATTGGAAGTAAAGTTTATACCCCTGCTACGAGTGAAGACGTTAAAGCAATAGCTTCTGAAATAATTAAAAATACTTCTTTTTCTTATATAAGAC
>CACDNJ010000015.1:7500-13704 GCA_902554135.1 uncultured Pelagibacteraceae bacterium
GTACTTAGATGTTTCAGTTCTCCGGGTTTGCTCTTTGTACCTATGAATTCAGTACAAAGTAACTCATAAAGAGTTGGGTTTTCCCATTCGGAAATTCTCGGATCAAAGCCTGCAAACGGCTCCCCGAAACTTATCGCAGTTTACCACGTCCTTCATCGCCTTTCAGTGCCTAGGCATCCGCCATACGCCCTTTAACGCTTGATTTAATGCACAGAAAAAAATTTTTCTGTAAAAATTAAATTTTTGTTGGAATGTTCATCTATTCGAACATTCATTATTATTCATTGATTGTTCATCTATTCGAACAATCGGATATAGATATTGATAAAATTATTTACGATTTGAAAATGCTAAAAGTGTCAATTTTGGTGGAGGATAGCGGGATCGAACCGCTGACCTCCTGAATGCAAATCAGGCGCTCTCCCAGCTGAGCTAATCCCCCGAAAAAATGGTGGGCCGAGGACGACTCGAACGTCCGACCTCACCCTTATCAGGGGTGCGCTCTAACCACCTGAGCTACCGGCCCCTAAAGTCATTTCATAGAGACACTTTAAAAGAAGAGAAATGAGGACGGTCACATTAAATATATTTTTTGACCAAAAGAAACTTTTGGTCATCCTTAGAAAGGAGGTGATCCAGCCGCAGGTTCCCCTACGGCTACCTTGTTACGACTTCACCCCAGTCGCTGATCGTACCGTAGTCAAAGGTTTTACGCTTTGCCTTAAGGTGTAACCAACTTCCATGGTGTGACGGGCGGTGTGTACAAGACCCGGGAACGTATTCACCGCGGCGCGCTGATCCGCGATTACTAGCAATTCCAGCTTCATGCACTCGAGTTGCAGAGTGCAATCCGAACTGAGATACATTTTTAAGATTGGCTTAGAGTCGCCTCTTCGCATCTTATTGTAAGTACCATTGTAGCACGTGTGTAGCCCAACACGTAAGGGCCATGAGGACTTGACGTCATCCCCACCTTCCTCCAGCTTATCACTGGCAGTTCGTCTAGAGTACTCAACTGAATGTTAGTAACTAAACGTAGGGGTTGCGCTCGTTGCGGGACTTAACCCAACATCTCACGACACGAGCTGACGACAGCCATGCAGCACCTGTGTTCCGTCCGGCCGAACCGAAGACTCATATCTCTACGAGTCGCGACGGACATGTCAAGTGTTGGTAAGGTTCTGCGCGTATCTTCGAATTAAACCACATGCTCCACTGCTTGTGCGGGTCCCCGTCAATTCATTTGAGTTTTAACCTTGCGGTCGTACTCCCCAGGCGGTGTGCTTAACGCTTTTGCTGCGACACTGAAAATTAAATTTCCAACGTCTAGCACACATCGTTTACAGCATGGACTACGAGGGTATCTAATCCTCTTCGCTACCCATGCTTTCGCTCCTCAGTGTCAGTAGTGATCCAGAAAGTTGCCTTCGCTTTTGGTGTTCTTTCTAATATCTACGAATTTCACCTCTACACTAGAAATTCCACTTTCCTCTATCACACTCTAGCTAAAAAGTTTTGATGGCAGTTCCAAGGTTAAGCCTTGGGATTTCACCACCAACTTTTTTAACCACCTACGAGCTCTTTAAGCCCAGTAATTCCGAACTACGCTAGGTCCCTTCGTATTACCGCGGCTGCTGGCACGAAGTTAGCCGGACCTTCTTATTTGGGTACAGTCATTTTCTTCCCCAACGAAAGAGTTTTACAACCCAAAGGCCTTCTTCACTCACGCGGCATCGCTGCATCAGGGTTTCCCCCATTGTGCAAGATTCCCCACTGCTGCCTCCCGTAGGAGTCTGGGCCGTGTCTCAGTCCCAATGTGGCTGGTCTTCCTCTAAGAACAGCTATTGATTGTTGCCTTGGTGAGCCTTTACCTCACCAACAAGCTAATCAAGTGCGGGCTCATCTTTCGGCGATAAATCTTTCCCCGTAAGGGCTTATCCGGTATTAGCTCAGGTTTCCCCGAGTTATTCCGAACCAAAAGGCAGATTCCCACATTATACTCACCCGTCTGCCACTCAGTATTGCTACTGCGTTCGACTTGCATGTGTTAAGCGTGCCGCCAGCGTACGTTCTGAGCCATGATCAAACTCTCAAGTTTAATAACGGCGCACACTAGCTTTAATAACTTTAGAACAAACTAAAGTTACTTTCGTTAAAGTGTGTACGCTAAATTTCTTTATTAACCTAACCGTCCACACTTCTCTTCTCTATATCTACAATTTAAAAAAGCTCAATTTTCTGAAAAGTTTCAAAAAATTCACAACAGTAACCGGCTCCAAAATCCACTAAAAGCTTTGATTTTTTGCGGGTTAATGCGAGATGCCGTTATATTGAAATATAGAAATTAATCAAGACGTATATTTGGTAAAAAAGTCAATAAAAACAGCATTTTTTACACCACCTGGCATTGAATATCTCGTTTTTTTTTTATATAGAAAAGGTTAACAGAAATGAATCCCATTTTATCAAATATTAGAAAAATTTCGCTGGAACTATCAAGAAAATATCCGGTGCTTAAAAAGATAAGACCAATATATATTTTTTCTACATTTTTATTCTTTATTGGGATTTATTCCATGATTATATACAATCTAAATCAAAAGGAAAAAAGGACTCAAGAAATAACCTCTTTCTTATCAAACGATCAGACTATTCTCTTAAAAAATTATATACTTAATCAAATCAAATCACCTTATTTGGAGTATGACTATATCGTAAAAGATAACGACACCATCGAAAGTATTTTAAAAAAATTTAGTGTTAAACAAGATGAAATTGCTCTCATAGTAAAACAAATAAAAAAGAAAGACCTGTCTAATATAGTTCCTAAACAAAAAATAAAATTTGTTCTAAAAAAAGCAAAAAATGGAAAAGATATTGAAGTGTTTAAAATAAACTACCCAATTTCTAAAACAACATTTGTTCGTATTGATAAGAGAAGACATGGTTTGGAAATAACAAAAAATGTTACACAGCTATTCAAAAAGGATGTCTTGGTTCAGGGAAATATTTCAAATAACTTATACAGTTCAGCAACTAATGCCGGCATGGAACCAGGAATAATAGTTGAATTTGCAAGAATATTTGGTTTTGAAGTTGACTTCCAAAGAGACATAAGAAAAGGAGATGAGTTTCAGGTAATGTATGAAAGATATGTAGATGATAGAAATAAGAAAATAAAAACAGGAAAAATTTTATATGCATATCTTGATGTTAATAATCAAAAAATAAAATTATATAGATTTGGTGATAACAATAATTATGACTTCTATGATGAAAAGGGAAGGAGTATAAGAAAAGCCCTGATGAAAACCCCAATTAATGGAGCAAGACTTTCATCACCTTTTGGAAAAAGAAAACATCCGATTTTAGGATTTACTAAACATCATAACGGAACAGACTTTGCTGCACCTACCGGTACTCCTATAATGGCTTCAGGAAATGGAACTGTAATAAAAGCGGGTTGGTGCGGAAATGGTGGTAACTGTGTAAGGATCAGGCACAACTCTTCTTACACAACTGGGTATGGCCACATGTCAAAAATTGCTACTAAAAGAGGAAGAAGAGTAAGACAAGGTCAGATTATTGGTTACGTAGGAAGTACAGGAATGTCTACTGGTCCTCACTTACATTACACGGTATCTTACAATGGTAAATTTATTAATTCTCAAAAATTAAAACTTCCTTCTGGAAAAATTTTAAAAGGTGAACAAAGAAAAAAATTCGAGGTTCAGAGAATAAAATTAGATGTGGCTCTTGGGGAATTAATTTCAAAAATTTAATATTTTATTCGGATGACTTGTTAGGTTCAGATTTTGGTGACTCAGAAGAAGCATTTTTTTGATTAACTTCTGATAAAATTCTAGCATAATGATCTGAATGCTGAAGGTAGTTCTCGTGTAAAATTTGATCACCTGAACCTAAGGCTTCCTTTGCCAAATTTTTATATTTTTCTATAACTCTTTCCAGATTATGAGGATTCTTGTTTAAATTATTTCTTAAAAAATGATTTCTTTGACCGTCTATCTTGTGAATACCATTATTACTCATCGGTCCGTTAGATCTTCTGCCTGAATAATGTTTGTTTGATCTAGGTCTAAATCTTCTTATCTTTCCGTTCTTCATAATTTTTTAATATGATTTTTTAATCCTATTATTATAACATCTGTAAGCTAATTTTTTTTTTATTTTTTTGTTTTTTTTACAAAAGCGTGCTAAAAATACAACGAACATTATCCTTGTAATCTTTTATATTTATAACTTCTTTAAAACCATTTTGTTTTAAAACTCTTAATACGGATAAATATTGTCCTCTTCCAATCTCTAAAGCTAAAATTCCATTCAATTTGAGGATACTTCGGGACTTGTAAATAACTTTTTTGATAACGTCAAGTCCATCATTGCCACCATCTAATGCTTTTTTGGGCTCAAATTTCTTTACATCGCGAGAAAGTCGATTTATGTCTCTTTTAACCACATATGGTGGATTTGAAACTATCAAATCAAACTTCTGGTTAAAAATCTTACCCACCGGTTTACACAAAAGCTTAGCGCGATTTTCAATTTTAAGCTTATATAAGTTTATTTTTGCATTAGAAATAGCTTTTTTACAAATATCAATACCAATCCCCCTACTATGATTTAGTTCTCTCAATATAGAAAACATAATACATCCTGTTCCAACACCTATATCTAAAAAGAATAAACTTTTTTTCTTAAAAAATTTTATTATTGGATCAATCAGTAGTTCCGTTTCTGGTCTGGGTATCAGAGAACCGTTATCCACAAAAAAATCTTCACTTCTAAACTCTTTTTTATTAATAATATAAGCTATAGGTTCATTACACAGTCTTCTGGAAATCAAAGATCTAAATTTGTCTAAGTCTTTCTTAGAGACATCGCTCTCATTAACTAAAAGTTTTTCTCTGGATATTTTAAGTACATGTGAAAGAATAATTTCAGAATCAATTCTGTGACTATTGATATTTCTATTCTTTAAAGCTTTTGATCCAATATTGATAATTTCTGATGTTTGCATCTTATGTTAAACTCTTTAATTTTAAATCTTGGTCTTTCAATCTCAGATTCTCATTCATCTCCTCATGAATTTCTCCTTTCAAAAATTCATCTAGCTTGTGAAGAGTAAGGTTTATTCTGTGATCAGTAACTCGACCTTGAGGAAAATTATAAGTACGTATTCTTTCTGACCTATCGCCTGAACCAATTTGACTTCTTCTATCACTTGAACGTTCTTTCTCTTTCTTCAATCTTTCAGATTCATAAAGCCTTGCTCTCAAAATTTTTAATGCCTTAGCTTTGTTTTTGTGCTGAGATTTCTCATCTTGTTGTGTAACAACAATTCCTGACGGCGTATGGGTTACTCTGACAGCACTATCTGTCGTATTAACCGATTGTCCTCCTGGTCCGCTTGACCTGAATACGTCAATTCTTAAATCTGAATCATTTATTTTAACATCTACTTCTTCTGCTTCAGGTAGTATTGCAACTGTTGCTGCGGAAGTATGTACTCTACCTTGTGTTTCAGTGGTGGGAACTCTTTGAACTCTATGAACTCCAGATTCATATTTCAAATAAGAATAAATATTATTTCCTTTAACTGAAAAAATAACTTCTTTAAATCCTCCGGCTTCACTTTTAGAAATGCTTATTATTTCTATTGTCCATTTCTTTTTTGAACAGACTTTCTCATACATTCGAAATAAATCGGCCACAAATAATGTTGCCTCTAATCCACCCGTTCCTGCTCTTATTTCAACAATTGCGTTTTTTTCATCATCTTGATCTTTGGGTAGCAGAAAAATTTTAAGTTTCTTTTCATAAATATCTTTTTTTACCTCTGCAGATTCTAGCTCTTTTTGAGCAAGAGAAATCATTTCTTTATCATTGTTCTTGTCATTAATAAGGTTGTTTAAATCTTCTTTATTCTTTTCAAAATTTAAATATTCTTTTGCAGGATTTATTATATTTTTTAAATCCGAATATTCTTTTGATTTTTTAGCAAATAGCTTGGAATCAAATTTTCCAGTAGACAGTTCCTTTTCCAAAGAATTGTATCTTTCTATAATTTTTTTTACCTTATCAGCTGGTATCATGGAATTTAATTTACTTTTTCTTTAGCTCTTGACTCAACTAATTTAACAACTTTTTCAATAATTTCGTTGCTAGCAACTTTATGGTGGGGTA
>CACDNJ010000016.1 GCA_902554135.1 uncultured Pelagibacteraceae bacterium
TTAATGGATAGTAATATTTCAAAGTACGTATCTATTAAATCGATATTAGAATAAGAATTATAAATTTATAACTGCTATAATTAGCTTGCTTCCTTTACAGTTTTATTTTATTTAAATAGAAAAATAAAATATGAGCTTTTTGAAATCCGTTAAAAATTATTTTTATTATTTAAAACTAAAAAAAAATAATAATAAAAAATCAATTTACTTTTACTCAGAGGGCAAACAATACAGTAATTACTTTTCAAATATAATTGAAGGTTTATCAAAATCAAACAATTATAATATTGTCTATTTCACATCTGACCCACTAGATGAAAATAAATTTAATAATGTAAATTCTATATACATAGGAAAAGGCATTATTAGAATTATTTTTTTTACTACTCTTGAATGCGATCTTATGGTTATGACTTTAACAGATCTTGGAAATCATGATATAAAAAAATCAAGTAAATGTAAAAGTTATTTATATATTTTTCACTCACTAATGAGTGTTTTTAAGGGTTACAATAAAACTGCTTTTAACAACTATGATATTATATTTTCGAACGGAAAATATCAGGAAGAGGAGATAAGAATACAAGAAAAAATTTATGGATTGAATCAAAAAAAGATTATTAATACAGGATACCCATATATTGAAAATATTAAAAAGAAGGTAAATTTGAATATTTCTGATGGATCTATATTATTTGCTCCATCATGGTTGAATGAAAAGAATGATCTTTTGGAGATATATGGTGAGGAAATAATTTCCAAATTAATTGAAATTGATAAAGTTATATTTAGACCGCACCCTCAAAGTTTAATAAAATCAAAAAATAAAATAAAAATAATTCAAGATAAATATAAAAATAATCCTAAATTTTTACTTAATAACAGTATCGATAAAATTGATGTTCTCAATAAAAGTTCAATTTTAATTACTGATAATGGGGGAATGGCGATGGAATATTATATTTTATATAAGAGACCAATAATATGTATAGAATATAAAGACAAAATACATAATAGCGAATATAAAAAAATTAAAGACAAAGCATTAGAAGATAATTTTAAGAATATTTTCACAAAAAAAATAAAGGTAGAGGATATAAGTAACCTCAAAGATCTTATAAATAATTATTATAAAAATTTTAGTTTTAATGAAAAAATTCTTAAAAATTTTTTATATGAAAATGGCATAATTATAGATAATGTTGCAGAAAGAAGCTGTAAAAGTATAATAGATATACTTAAACACAATTAACAAAATGTTAAAAAATCTTCTAATCAAAACTACAATTATATTTTTTTTATGCACTGTGAATGCATATGCATATTTAGAACCTGGTACCTTAGCAATAATTGTACAAGCAATAATCGGTGCAATCGCAACAATTGTCGCTTATACTACATTTTATTTTAATAAAGCTAAGCAATATTTATCTTTTAATATTTTTGACACAACACAACAGGGGAATTTTTTAAAGTATCTATTTTTAATATTATCAATTATTGCTATTTCAATCCCATATTTAGAATTTATTAATTATAATTATAATGAGTTAGAAAAAATCCATTTTTTAACAATAGTTAAAACATTTATTTATATATCATCAGCTCTTTTATTACTGTCTTTTATAATTTTTTTAAAATATAAAAGAAACTTCTTTCAAATTTTGTTTTTCTCTGGACTTTTGAGTTACATATTATTTTCCTATGATAAAATAAAATTTTTTATTTCTTTTTTATTTATTAAATTAGAACAATTTACATTTGAGGGAGAATTATCATTAATTATCTGTTTTATTCTGATAGGCGTAGTTGGTTTAATTTTTATCAGAAAAAAATCATTAATTCTAAACTTGATTAGTATTTATATTTTGGTCATTTTTTTTGTAAATTTGTTAGGTATAATCGTAGGTGAAATAAATAATAAAAAACCCTCCGATAGATATTCTTTTTTTTCAGAAGAAGAATACTTTACCAACAAAGAGCTTGAGGAAATTAAATCAAGAAAAAATAATAGAAATATTTATTATATCATTCCCGACGCTGCAATAACTTTAGAGGAGTATAAGAGAATTTATAGTAGTGATATAAATACTGATAGAATAGTAAATGAATTTAAAAAACAAAATTTTCATTATATTAAAAATGTAATTTCAAGTTACACTGGCACGGGACTTGTACTCTCTCAAATTTTTAACTTAAATTATTTTTTAGATGAGGTAAATTCTATACCAGCACCAAATTCGTTGTATCCTGAAATATTAGGCAGATATAAAGAAACACCTTTAGGGAAAATTTTAGAAAAAATAAACTATGAGTTCTATTGGGTAGGCAACTCAATCATAAACTGCACATACTACAACACTGAACTTTGTTTGAGTAGTGATAAAAAAATTCAAAAATTTTTTGTAAGCATAATACCAAATATAAGAAATGACATTATAACAAATTACGTTTTATATAATTTTTTACAAAAAACACCCTTCTTTGATGCTACAAATAAAGTATTTGCTCTTATAAAAAGAGAATATTCTGTAAAAGAAATTGCATATGTTGAAAATGATTCAATAAATAAATTTATTAACGTTTCACAAAATCAAAAATTTGATAATCAGAAAAATCGTTTTGTTTTCATTCATTCTCTCATGCCCCATGGTTTTGCTCTATCTAGATATGATGCTGTGGTGTACAATCCTGATTGCTCACTAAATAGGTCAAAACCTAAGAAAGATTTTGGAATGTTAAGTGAAAATCTTAAAAAAGACGGAGGTATTTTTGTAGGATATAAAACTAACTATTTGTGTATGTTGAAAAGAATTAATGAGTTTGTAAACTATATAAATCTAAATGATCCTAATGCATTAGTAATATTTCAAGCTGACCACGGGCTTCTAAAAGAAGGGGTAGTTAATTCCCAGGAAATTTTTACACTAGCAAAAGTACCTAAGGAATGTGAGGACTATCTTACAAGAAAAGTAGATAACGTTAATGGTATTAGATTGTTGTTGTCTTGTGCAACAAATCAAAAGGTGAAACTTTTAGAGAAAAAAAGCTTTTATCAAGACGAGAATGGATCAATTTTTAGAATAGAGTAAAAATAAGCCTTTATATCTAATTTCTATATATAGTTGTATTTAAAAGTTTAAACACTAAATAACAATTTTTTTAAAAAAAAATGTTAAAATTGTTTTACTGTTCAAAAAATGAACGGTATGATGTTCAAAAATTGAACATTATGAAAAACGAACAAGATCATTTTGACGTTTTAAGACAGGTGCAAAAGAATCCAGAAGCTTCTCAAAGAGAAATGGCCGAAGATTTAGGTTTTAGTCTTGGTAAGCTCAACTATTGTCTAAAAGCACTTCAAAAAAAAGGCTTTGTAAAATTGAAGAACTTTCAAAAAACTTCGAACAAAATCAATTATTTACAATATGTCATAACACCAAAAGGCATATCTGAAAGAACAAAGCTTACTATTAACTTTATGAAGAGAAAAATGAAGGAGTACGATCAACTTAAAAAAGAATTAGAGGAAGATAATTAAAATATGTGGGCAGTAATAAAATTTGATAGAAAAAATTTAAATCTCATGATTGAGGATTTTAAAAAAAAATTAGGCAATGATTTTGTCATCTATCGTCCAAAAATTCTAATACAAAAATATAAAAATAATAAGTTAGTAAATAAAGAATTTTATTTACTAAATGATTATCTCTTTTGCTTTCATAAAGATTTTGAAAAAAAATCTACATTAGAAAGAACAAAGTTTTCAAAAGGTCTTAAATATTTTTTAGATGGTTTTTTTGAGTCTCAAAAGGATATAAAATTTTTTATAGAAAAGTGTAAAAAACTTGAAGATGAAAAAGGATATGTATCCGAAAATTTATTCAAATTGGATAAAAATTTAAGTTATAAATTTTCTTCAGGGCCTTTTGCTGAAAAAATTTTCAAAATAATAAACTTTGAAAAAAATAGAATAAATATTTTGATAGGTAGATTAAAAACAACAATAAATAGAAAAGAATTTTTTTTTAATCCAGTCTAATAACAACTGAAATGATTAAATTATTTGTAAAGCTAGTTTTTGCAAAGTGCGGAGCATTGGTTAATAATGATCGAAACTTTTAAAGGTATTTGGCAAATTCTGGATAACAAAAAAAAGATTCAATTTTTTGTACTATTTTTTTTAATGTTTATAGGATCAATATTAGAAATAATGAGTATAGGTATGATTCTTCCAGTCCTAACTTTCTTATCTCAGGATTTAAGTAATATTGGATCAAAATATTTTTCAATTTCATTTGAGCCTCTATTGGTCTTTTCAAAAAAAGATTTAATAAAGTACTCTATTATTATTTTTTGCTCAATATTTCTTTTAAGAAGTTTTTTTATTCTTTTTTTAGCTTGGATACAAAATAATTACATCTATGGATGGAAAGTTAATTTATCTGATGAAGTATTTAAAAAATATATGAATTTACCCTATATATTCCATCTTAAAAATAATTCAGCCGAACTAAATAGAAATGTTGTAATCGAGGTTGATAAGTGTGTTGGAATATTTAATAATGTTCTTTTTCTTATATTGGAAATTCTTGTTTTAGTTGGTGTAGTATCCCTGCTTTTATTTGTAAGTTGGCAAATAACACTAAGCATTTTTCTTCTTCTAGCAACATCATCTTTCCTTTTTTCTTTTTCTGTAAAAAATAAAATTAAAGAATTAAGCCACCAAAGATTTGTTTCTGAAGGCCATAGATTGCAATATTTAAAACAAGGTTTGAATGGTATCAAAGATATAAAAATTTATGGAAAAGTTTCTGAATTTATAAAACAGTTTTCAAAGGCAAACAAAGACAATCAGAAAGCTTATCAAACTTATTTAATTTTAGAAAAAATTCCAAGATTTTTCACAGAATCATCCGTGGTATTATTCATATGTATTACAATATTTGTGCTTTTTAACCAAAACATGCAGTTTACATCAATCATCCCAACCATAGGAATTTTCGTTTTAGCAGCAATTAGATTAATTCCAGCATCAAATAAGATTATAAATTTTTATAATGCCATTAAATATGACAAACCATCTTTGAACTCAATTTATAAAATATTTCAATTAAAAAATAATACTCTAGAAACTAATGCAAATTATAACTTTAATGAGCAAATAAGTTTTAAAAACAAAATAGAGTTAAGAAATATTTGTTACACATATTCAAATAAAACAAATTTTTCATTGAATAATATTAACTTAGAGATTGGATTCGGTGATTACATTGCATTTGTTGGGAATAGCGGTTCAGGCAAAACTACTTTAGCGGATGTTTTACTAGGTTTGCTCGAGCCAAATTCTGGGGAGATTGTTGTCGATGGAAAAAATATTAAACTAAATCTTTCTAGTTGGCAAAAAAATATAGGGTATGTTCCACAGCAAATTTATTTAACCGACGATACTCTACGAAATAATATTGCTTATGGTATTAATACAAACAAGATTGATGATAAAATAATTGATGAAGTAATTAAAAAATCTCAATTGTCTGATCTTATTAATAAACTTCCGAAAGGCATCAACACTTTTGTGGGAGAATTTGGTAAAAATTTATCTGGAGGTGAAAGACAAAGAATTGGTATTGCCCGTGCTTTATATAGAAATCCTAAACTGTTGTTTTTAGATGAATCAACTAATTCTTTAGATGAAAAAACCGAAGAACAAATATTTTCAATTATGGAAAGTTTTAAAAAAGAGAAAACAATAATTTTCATTACTCATAAAGAATCTTTGACAAAAAATGCAAATAAGGTTTTTAAATTTTTAGAAGGTTCAGTTAAAAAAATAAAATAGTATGGATAGCTTTTTATTAATTATATTTTGTTTATCTCTCATTCCGCTAGTTTTGTTGGGGTACATGTCAAAAGATACATCCTTTTTTTTACCGAACAATGAAACAGACAATGAAAAAATGCTTAGAGCAGCAAAAATAATAAATATTTTCGACTGGCCGTCAAAGATGCATCAGATAAAAGATAATCGAAGTCAGTATAGAGAGTATTGGACAATCATGTGCTCAACATTAATGAAAATTTTTAAAAATCAAAAAAATGATTTTTTTACAATAATATTAGGATTATTAGCTAATTTTTTTTCTACTATTTTAATTTATTTTATATTTTCAAACTATTTTGATCAAACGATAGGACTTATAGCAAGCTTAATTTATTTAACATCTTTTTGGTCTTATCATATTTGTTTATTTATTGGGCATGTTGTCTTGTCACAAATGTTTTTTTTATTAAGCATTTTATTTTTACAATTAGCAAATGATCAAACTATTTTTATACAATTGTTTTTATTTGCTTTAGCAGGGTCGTTTTCGGTAATAAGTTTTGCTTCATCAAGCGCGTCTTGGAAATATCCACCTTTAGCGTTAATTGCATTTTTATTCTCAATTAAAAATGACTTCTCAATAAGCCCTGGTATTTTAGATACAGATTTATTTCTTATTTCAATACCTTTGTTGTTTTCAGCAGCCATACTATATTCCCTAAAGAATATAGGAAAGAAAAGTTTCCTTAAAAAGTTAAGCATAATTCTTTTTGCCTTCATTATTCTCTCGTTAATTTTATTATCAATTTTAAAAATTACTTATTTAGGTCAGTTAAAAATTGCCTCTTTCTTTTTTGGATTTACCATCATTTTTCTTCATTTAACATTACCCATCAAAGATTTTGCTAATAATTTAAAAAGGTATCTTATTTGGAGAGCAAGTATTCAATTTAGTCATTTTTTATCTTACCCTGACAAATTTCAAATAGAATTATTTAAAAAGAAATTGCCTACAGATTTTCGAGGCGGTGGAATGTACTGGAATTTTAAAGTTTTTAATGTATTTATGCCTTTTCTTTTTCCAATTTATTTGATTTCAGTTTTATCTTTTTGTTTTATTTCTATATTTGATTTATTCAACTTTAAAAACTATGTTTTATTTATAAATTTCATAATTTTTTTTATTATAAGCTTTGTCCCTATTTTAATTCATGATTTGACTAAAGGAATCAAAGTTGGGAAAGCTTACTTTGCAATATTTCTCACTTTTTTAATTTTTCCTTTTATCTTTTTAAACAATTTACAATATAGTTCATTTGCAAGTATTTTAGATAATAAATCGATAATAATATACGTATTTTATTTTATTTGTTTTTTACAAGCAATTCACACTATTTTTGTAATCAATGAAACTTTAAATTCAAGGTTATTTGTAAAAAATTTATATAATTTTCTTTTAAAAAATAAAATTACTGAATTTAGTACTTACGACAACAAATATAATGAATGTTTTGTAAAAAATATGCTCGAATCATTTCCAAATAATTTTAAAATAAATTTTATTAAAAATCTAAATGAATTGAAGAATAATAAAAACAAATTATTAGTTGTTCCGCCAATAACTTCAAAGGTTTTTAATTTTAATACAGATTATAAAGCTGCTGCAGAGGGCTATTTCAAGGGCGATCCAAATCTTGTAGATTTAATAAATACAAAAAAAATAGAAAATTACGCAATTAAAAAATTTCAAACAATGAGCTCGTACAAATTTTATATTTATGACGATGAAGTTCTGTCCTATAGGTCGATTTACTTAAATCAAATTAAAGATGAGGATAGATATAAAGGTCTTGGATGGGTATTAGACTTAAAAGATTTCAAATATTCAATTTAAATATTATATGTCTTTCAGAAAAAAAATTGTCTTAGTTTTGGGTAATACTGGATTTCTTGGAAGTCACGTAATTAAAATATTGAGGAAAAAAAAAACTTACAAGGTTTTTGGAGCTTCATCCTCATTAGGTCAGAATTTCTTAGAATTTCAAAAAACATGTAAATTTTTAAAGAAGATTAGACCCGATTATATTTTGAACTGCGCAAGTTTTGGAGGAAGTCTCCATTATGTGATGAAAAATCCAGCAACCATAATTAACAATAATGCAAAAATTATCCTAAATCTTTACTCATCAACTTTGCAACTTAGAAAAAAACCAAAAATAATTAATGCAATGGCAAACTGTTCTTATGCAGGAAATGTTAATATTCAAAAAGAGAGTAATTGGTTAGATGGCCCAGTTCATGACTCGGTTTTCTCATTTGGAAATATAACTAGAATGAAATATTTTGTTTCAAAAGCGTGGTTTGATCAATATAAAACTAAATCTGTTAATTTAATATTTGGAGGTTTGTATGGACCAAACGATCATTTAGAAGATCATAGATTGCATGCATTTGATGGCATAATCTTAAGAATGACCAAAGCAAAGATGAGCGGGAAAAAAAACTTTGATATTTGGGGAACTGGCAAACCTATAAGAGAATGGATTTATATAGAAGATGCCGCAAAAGCAATGGTGGAAGCTATGAAAATTAAAGACAACAACCCAAAACCAATAAATGTTTCTCAAAATTTATCTTTATCGATAAATAAAATAGCAGAGGTAGCTAAAAAATATTTAAAATTTAATTGTAAAATTAAACATGATTTAAAATTTAAAGATGGAGCCTATAAAAAAATTTTACAAAGAAGCAAAAGATACTCACAACTTTTCCCAAATTTTAAATTTACAAATTTTGATGAATCAGTGAAAAGAACTGTTAAATATTACGAAGAAGCTCTTAAAAAATAATAAGTATAAAAAAATGAGTAAAATTTACGTAACTGGTTTCAATGGTTATCTAGGGTCTGCTTTGTGTAAACATATGTTTGATAAAAATTTTATTAAAATCGGCAATCCAAAAAAAAAATATTTGCAAACTGATATTTTGAAAGATCTCCCAAATAAGGTTGATAGCGATGCAATTTGTCTTCATCTAGCATCAATATCAGGTGATCAAAGCGAAAAAAATAAAGAGCTTACTTTTAAAACTAATGTAGAACTAACGAAAAGAATTTGTGATCTTAATTTTAATAAAATAATATTTTTTTCTACAAGCTCGGTTTATGGATCATCTGAGAAAATTCTAAAAGAAACAGATGATGTTAATCCAACAAATTATTATACAGAGACAAAAATTCTTGCAGAAAATATAATCAAACAGTCAAAAACAAATATTATACTTAGAATGTCAAATTTAATGGGAATATCACCGAATATGAATTGGGACTTGTTTGTTAATCAATTGGTAAAAAATATAAAAAAAAATAAAAAAATTGAAATTTTTAATCCTAATCAATATAGACCATTTCTAAATATATCTGATGCCGTCAATTGTTTATCAAACATAATTGATGAAAGAAAAGTAGAAGGTATATTTAATTTTGGTTTTACAGATATGAATTATAATAAAACTGAAATACTTACTACACTAAAAAAAATATTTAAGAATTTTAATTATCGAACTTCATCTGAGGGAGATAAAATTTATCCTACTAAACCACGAGATTACAAAATTAATTGTGAGAAAATCAAAAAGTTTTTCCAAAAAAAAACTGGATTATTAGAAACTTTCCAACAGCTTAATAAAATAAATTTTAATTAGTTTAATATGTTCTTTGATTTTGAAAAATTTTATAATCGTAAAATTCCCTCAAAGCAGGTTTTTATAGATGTAGGCGCAAATAAAGGGCACTGGTTTCAAAAAATAAATAAAATTTACCCAAAATCAAAAATATACGCTGTAGAGCCAATCAAAGGTATAACTAAAGCAAAGCAAAATGTTACAATTCTAAATAAGGCAATAGATATTAAAGGCGGTTTAACAAAAAATTTTTATATTACACGTGAAAAAGTTACATCATCACTTCTGCAACAAGAAAGATCTATCATTGATAAATTTATTACATTTAAAGACAAGAAAGGTTTAATACACAAAAAATCAGACTACGATGTTGTTAAAAAAATTAAAATAAAAACCATTAGATTAGATAAAATAATAAAAGAACACAAACTTAAAGAAGTTCATTATCTCAAGATTGACTCGGAGGGAAATGACTTGAACGTTTTAAAAAGCTTAGGCAAAGAAATTAAAAAGATTTGGGGTTTTGAACTTGAGACATGGAATGAAAAAAAAACTTTATGGAAAAAGCAGCACTGGATTAAAGATTGTGAAAAATTTATAAATAAAAGTGGATTTCAAATAGTAAGAAAATTTGTACATGGAAAAGGGAGGAGTACCGACCTTCTTTGTATTAGAAAAGATCTTGTAAAATTTTTATGAACCTTTCTATTTTAGTACCAACAATGAATAGGCATTTTTTTTGCAAACGTTTAATTAACTATTACAAAAATATAAATTTCAAAGGTCAGTTATTCATCTTAGATAGTTCAGACCAAGAAAACGCGGATAAAAATTATAAATTTATAAAAGATTGTAATGATATTTCAATAAATTATATTAATGAAAAAGGAAGCGCTTTCGTTATTCAAAAAAAAATTGCTTCAGAAATTAAAACTGACTACGTTACTTATTGTGGGGATGATGATTATTTCCTAATTAGTGGAATGAAGTCTATAATTTCTTTTTTGGAAAAAAATAATGAATTTATTGGTGCTAACGGAAAAAGTTATAACATAGTTTGTGATGGTAAATTTTCAGAAAAAATATTATTAACCTATCCTTGGATACAAACATCTAGATTAGAGGAAAGTTCTTTTGAAAGACTAAAATTCCAAATTAAAAACTATACTGTGCCAGTATTTTCAATTTTCAGAAAAAACTTTTACTTAAAGATGTTAAATAGCGTTCCAACTTTAGAAGAGGTGAAAAACCTTTGTCCTGAAAAGGAAATATGTGATGAATTAATTCCTGCGTTTACACTTGCTTCTTACGGCAAAATAGCTTCTCTTCAAAATATACACTTATTTAGAACATTACATAATCCAAAATTTTATAAACAATCTAATTTTCTTAAAAGGGAAAAAAATAAAAAAAAGAGAAAAGAAAATTTTTCAAAATCTTTTCATTACCTTAAAAATATATTATCTAAATTACAATTAGATATAGAAAAAAGACCAATTTCAAAAACCCAATCTATGATCAATGATGAGTATCTTAAAAACGAAAGAAGCATAATGATTAAAAAAAAAATCAGTTTAATTAAGAATTATATTTTTTTTATTTATAAAATTTATAATAATTTTAAATCTAAAGCCCAAAATTCTTCAA
>CACDNJ010000017.1 GCA_902554135.1 uncultured Pelagibacteraceae bacterium
TTTCAAAATCAAAGTTTCTGTATTCTTGTTCTAATTTTACCTGCTCATATATAACTTTTTTTTCTTTCTCGCTGTATCTGACCTCATTAAAACCTGTAAGTGGAAAATCTTTTCTTAACGGATATCCATCAAAACCATAATCAGTTAATATTCTTCTAAGATCTGGATGATTTTTAAATTTAATTCCATACATATCAAAAACTTCTCTTTCCATCCAATTAGCTGATGGATATAATTTTGTCATTGATGGAATTTTTTCTTCTGAACTAAAATTTATTAATATTTTTATCCTTAAATTATTTTCATGACTTAAAAGCAAATAACATATTTCAAACCTTTCTTCCTCCCCGGGATAATCGGCCGCTGCAATATCTATTAACTGTTTAAATCTACATTGTTCATCTGTTTTAAGAAATAAAAGAACAGAATATAAATTTTCAATTTCAACATTTATAGATAGCTCGTCATTCTCTATGTGTGTTTTTTTTATTTTTGTTGTTAATTCTGAATTTAAAAATTTATTTAGTTCAGTGAGTATCATTAAAAATTATCTAGTTTGATTTCCTTCTCTTCTTATCTTTTTTTGAAGTTGAAGAATCCCGTAAAGTAGTGCTTCAGCAGATGGAGGGCACCCAGGAACATAAATATCTACTGGAACTATCCTGTCACAACCTCTAACCACTGAATATGAATAGTGATAGTATCCTCCTCCGTTAGCGCAGCTGCCCATAGATATAACGTATCTTGGCTCTGGCATTTGATCATAAACTTTTCGTAAAGGAGCAGCCATTTTGTTTGTCAATGTTCCTGCAACAATCATAACATCGGACTGTCTAGGTGACGCTCTAGGAGCAGCACCAAATCTTTCAAGATCATACCTGGGCATTGAAGTTTGCATCATTTCAACTGCACAACAGGCCAAACCAAAAGTCATCCAATGTAAAGAACCTGTTCTTGCCCAATTAATTAAATTTTCAGAGGATGTCGTTACAAAACCTTTTTCACTAAAATCTTTTGCAATTTTTCTAAATTCTTGAGGAATTTGCTTTTCCTTATCTTTGAAATTTAAAAATCCTATTCCCATTCCAAGGCTCCTTTTTTCCATTCATAAATAAATCCTACTGTTAAAATAAATAAGAAAGCCATCATTGAGTAAAAACCCAGAAGACCTATACTTCCCAATGATATTGCCCACGGAAATAAGAAGGCTATTTCTAAATCAAAGATTATAAAGAGAATTGCCACTAAATAAAATCTAACATCAAACTCTATTCTTGCATTATCAAAAGCCTCGAATCCACATTCGTATGCTGATAGTTTTTCTGGATCAGGGTTTTTGGGAGACGCTAAATAATTTATGGCTATAAAACCAATACTCAAAAATAGAGATATAAATAAAAATATAATTATTGATAGGTATTCTGACAAAAAATCAAAAATCATTGTTCACCAATATGTACCCCAATACTTATAGCTTGGGGATTTTCATACTCATTTACATTAACAAATATATATTGATTAAGATAGTTTTATAGATGACAGATATACACACTGCCTTTGCCTTAATGAAAACGATTCTCAACAAATGGCGGGAGTGACGGGACTCGAACCCGCGACCTCCTGCGTGACAGGCAGGCGCTCTAACCAACTGAGCTACACCCCCATCTGGTGGGCGGTAAAGGACTCGAACCTCTGACCCTCTCGGTGTAAACGAGACGCTCTACCAACTGAGCTAACCGCCCCAAATCGAAACAAAGCGTGGTATACAACAAAAAAATAGGAATGTAAAAAGCTAAAACTTTTGTTAATCTAGAAGAACTACATTATATAGTTTGGATAAATGATAATTACTTGTACAGAATGTAAGAAAAAATTTGAAGTTCCAGATAATGCAATACCTGCTGAGGGTAGAGTAGTTCAATGCAGTTCTTGCTCAAACGAGTGGAAACAGTTTCCTATTAAAAAACCTGAAATCGTAAAAAAAACAACTCCTTTTTCTCCAAAAAAAACCACTCAACCTATAAAGAAAAAAACAGTAAAAAAAAGCAAGGGTCCTGTTCCCTACTCAAAAGAATATATGCAGCAAAAATGGGGAGGTACAGTACAAACTTATGCTGTAGAAAAAGGTTTATCAAAAAAAACAAAGAAAATTCCTCAGACCAAAAAACTACAAAAACAAAAATCTATTCAAACAATGGAAAAACCAGGGTTTGGTTTTTTTAGCTACATAATTACATATTCTATTCTATTTACTTTTTTAGTTGGCCTTTTAAACTTTGAAAGAGGAAGACTTGCAAGAAAATTTCCTATTCTAGAACCTTATATTGAACATTTTTTTGAAACCCTTAGTAATTTTAAAATTTTTATTCTAGATTTTTATAGATAAGAATTAATGACAGAAAATCATTCTTCATTGTGGTCGGTGAATGAAGAGCTTACAAAACATTCTCAGCTAAAAAAGTTCTGTGAGAATTTAGAAAAAAAAGGTGTTTTTAAAAATACTTCTAGATTCAAAGATCTTTGGGAATGGTCTGTAAAAAATCCAGAACGTTTTTGGTCTGAGGTGTGGGATTTTACAAAAATAAAAGGTATAAAAAAAGGTAAGATTATTAAAAAAAATAAAGTATTTTATAAAAATGTCTTTTTTCCTGATTCCAAGATAAATTATGCAGAAAATCTATTAAGAAAAAAAAACCAAGAAACTGCCATAAATTTTTTATCAGAAAGTCTTATAGAAAAAAAAATTACTTGGGAAAAACTGTACGAAAATGTTTGTAAATTTTCCCACTACCTAAAAAAAATAAATTTAAAAGAAAAAGATAGGGTAGCCGCTTATGTTCCTAATTCAATTGAAACTATTGTTTCTTTTTTAGCTACGTCAAAAAATGGTTTGATATGGTCATCTTGCTCTCCTGACTTTGGAGCTGATGGAGTGATTGATAGATTCTCACAAATAAAACCAAAAATCCTTATAACTTGTGAATATTACTTTTATAATGGAAAGAAAATAGATATTTTAGAAAAGATTCCTAAAATATTGAAAAAAATTAAATCAATAAAAAGAGTAATCGTTTTTCCATACACAAACAAATTTGAGAAGAAAATAAATTCAAAATATCTTGACTTTTATTCGGTTATTAAAAAATCTAAAACAGATGAAACTTTTAAGAAATTCAGTTTTAATCACCCTCTTTATATACTCTACTCTAGCGGAACAACTGGTGTTCCAAAATGTATTACTCATGGAGCCGGAAATGTTTTGATTGAACATAATAAAGAATTTTCACTACACTGCAACATTGCAGACAATGATAAAATTTTTTACTACACAACAACAGGATGGATGATGTGGAATTGGTTGGTTGGAGGATTATCGTCTGGTGCAAGTGTATATCTTTATGACGGATCACCTACCTATCCATCTAAAGATATACTAATGAAGTACTGTTCAAAAGAAAAAATAAATTTATTTGGTGTCAGTGCAAAATATATTGATTTTCTAAAAAAAGAAAATTGTAATTTTAATAATCTAAATTTATCCAATTTAAGGATCATTGCTTCTACAGGTTCTCCTTTGGTTAAAGAAAGTTTTGAATTCGTTTACAAAAATATAAAAAAAGATGTTCATCTAACTTCTATAAGCGGTGGTACTGATGTAGTAGGTTGCCTAGTTTTAGGAAATATTTTTTCTGATGTATATGCTGGTGAAATACAAGGTGAAAGCCTTGGTATAGATGTTGATGTCTTCGATGAAAAGGGAAACAGTATAAATGGAAATGAAAAAGGTGAATTAGTTGTAAAAAAACCTTTTCCGACAATGCCTATCAAATTTTGGAATGATACAAATGATAAAAAATTTAAAAAAGCATATTTTCTAAAATATAAAAATATTTGGCACCATGGCGACTTTATTCAAAGAACAAGCAATGGTGGATTTATTATACTTGGAAGATCAGATGCCACTTTAAATCCTGGAGGTGTAAGATTAGGCACTGCAGAGATATATAGACAAGTAGAAAATATTGATTTTATTCGTGAAAGTTTGGTTGTAGGTCAAAATTGGAATAACGACATAAGAATAATATTATTTGTTGTTTTAAAAACAAAAAATTCACTAGAAGGAGAAGATATTGATTTAATTAAAGATAAAATAAGAAAAAATTGTTCGCCTAAACATGTTCCTTATAAAATTGTACAGGTTCCTGAAATACCAAGAACTAAGAGTGGAAAAATTGTAGAGCTAGCTGTAAAAAAAGCCATTCATGGTGAAAAAATTGATAATTTGCAGGCTCTAGCAAATCCAGCTAGTCTAAACTTTTTTAAAGAACTTTATAAAACTAAAGTTATAAATGAATAATAGATACAAAGTAAAAGAAATTATTGCGGCTGTTGATTTATTGTTAGGAACAGAAGAAAATAAACTAAAATTAATAAATCAAATTAAAAATTCAGAAGAAAAAAAATTAAAACTAGTAAATGAAGTTAAGGATTCAAAAGAAAAATTAAGCAATATTCCACAAAGTACTGAAAAGATTATTTTGCAGGCTGAAAAATATTTAAAAAAATAGCCTAATTTTCTAAATCCTTAATATTCACAAAGTTATTTGAGAGATCTTTGTTATTATTTTTTATATCCTGGTAAAAGTTCCAGGCCAATACAATCATATTATTATTTTTATCCAAGACTCTTTTTTTATTAACTATTGGTATCTTCACTCCAGGTACAAACTTTCCTTGCTTTAGCTTATTGTCCTCTACAATAAAATCCATTTCTTCTGATATACCAAAAAAATTCAATGCAGTTGTAGCTTTAGCAGGAGATCCATAACCAATTAATTTTTTTCCATTAGATTTTAGGTTTTTTATATTTTTTCTAACATTTTCCTTGATTTTTTTAACTTCTATTCCAAACTTCTCGTACGTTCTATAATTTTTTATTCCAAATTTTTCCTCAATTTTTAATAGTTCTTTTATACTGTTTTCTACTTTATTTTTTCTTCCTTTCTTTATGTAAACTCTTATGGAACCTCCATGAGTATTGATTCTCTCTGCTTTATACAAAGTAACTTCAAATTGTTTAAAAAAGTTTATCAACGATGTTAGCGACCAATAATTGTAGTGTTCATGATAAATATTATCAAAAGTAAGATCTTTTATGGTGTTTAGTAAGTATTGCACTTCTATAATTATTGTTCCTTTCTTATCTAGAAGTTTAAGCATACATTCAGCCATTTCCTTTAGATTGTCTGAATGAGCAAACACATTTGATGCCAAAATCAGATTGGCATTTTTTTTAATCTTTTTGATATTTTTCTTTTCTAAGAATCCATTAAAAGTTTTTATTTTATTTTTATTTGAAAGTTTTGCCAGATTTTTTGCAGGTTCAATTCCTAAAATATTATTAAATTTTTTATCCTTAAATGGTTTAAGAGCAACGCCATCGTTGCTACCAATGTCTATGATATAAGATTTTTTGTTAGATAATTTGAATTCTTTTATGTATTTTACGGCAGCATCCTCAAAATGTTTTCTAAAAGATTTTGATGTAGAAGATAAATAAAGATAATTTGAAAACATTTTTTTTGGATCAACAACAACTGATAGCTGACAGTTATAACAATTTTCACAATAGTTCATTTCTAATGGGTATAATTCACAATCGGAATTCTTCTTAATAAGCAAGTTGTTTGCTAACGGCTGATACCCTAGTGAAACTACTCTCTTTAAATTTTTATTCCCACAGCAACGACAGTCAAGTTTGTAATTGTCCATTAAGATTTTTTTTTCTTTTTCATCTACTAATACATGTTTCACAGTATGTGTTATACCGTAATTTTCATGTTCTCTTTCTCCTCTAACCAGGTTTAAAAAAATTGAGTCTTTAGTAAATACCATTGCGTGTGCAACATTTGGTTTGGTTACTATTAAATCCCCTTCGTTCACTACATGCGTAACCTTTGTTGAATTTTTATTCAGCAGATCTTGGTAAATACTAATAAATTGACCTTTCACTAGCAGAACTTTCTGTTCCTGAATTGGATGAAAATGATTTGCTCTTACGGTTCCTTTTTTTGAATCTATATATCCAACTAAATTTATAGGTTCGGGCAATTCATAGTTACTTATTTTTCCACGTTTATCTTTAAATTCCTTTTCCCCTTTTTTTATATATTCAAGATTCTCATTGAAATTTCTTTTTGACCACATCGTTATCATCTCTCTAATAGAATCTTCTAAATTATAAAGAAATTTAAAACCGGTTTTTAATAACTTTTGGTTTGAAAGTGTGTATCCTAAATTAGGCGTTTCATCATCTGTTGTTTTGATAGACATTTTTGGATTTATTTTTTTACAAATCTCAGCAACCTCTTTTACTGTTACAGATTCTTTTGTTAAATTAAATGTTTCATTATTTATTTTTTCATTTTCACCCATAAACTTCATACATCTTGCAACATCAATTAAAGGAGCTAAGCTTTTAATTTGCTTGCCGCCTGAAAACAAACTGATGGTGCCATTCAAGGAAGCAATTTTTGAGAATAAATTGGGCATTATATTTATTCTCATAGTATCTGTGGAATATCCGTAAACAGATCCCAATCTTAATATTACATAATTTTTTTTTGATTCCCTAATATCTTTTTCGTTCTGAGCTTTACTTGATGAATAAGCAAGAATTGGGCATGGCTTTTCATTTTCATCGATATTTTTTTTTGTTTCCTTAAGACCTTCATATATCACGTGGGTAGAAGGAAAAATTAATTTACATTTTTTATCTATAGAATTTAAAACATTTCTTGTTCCATCAATCGCTATGGTTTTTATTTTTTCATCTTGATCTGTGTTAGAATCTTTTTTTACATAAGCTACATCAGTGATTCCAGCCAGATGATAAACTATATCGGAATCGGCTAAATTCTTTTTTAAGAAACCCTTGTCTAATAGTCCACCTTGCTTAAACTCTATATTCCAGTCCCTTAGTTGAGCAACTCTCTCTGAAACAAAACGGCTATCGATAGCAACAACAGAGTTTTTCCAACTTTCTCCTGAATAAATTTTGCAGAGTTCTGTACCGATATAACCAAGGGCACCAACGATAACTATCTTTTTTCTCATAAGTTTTGTATTTAACTATTAATTATATTAAATTAAAACTTTATTCAAATATATATGAAAATATACGACTGCCTTATGTATTATGACGAAGATGAGCTATTAGATCTTCGTCTTAATATTTTAGATGAATATGTAGACAAATTTATTATTACAGAAAGTAAGTTTACTCATAGTGGAAAAGTCAAGAGTAAGAATTTTAGAATAGAAAATTTCAATAAATTTCAGAATAAAATTGAATATTTTTATATTGAAAATGAACCAAAAAACTTAAAAAAAGTTCAAGATGGGGATAGTGAAGAGGAGTTAAATAACAAGAAAATTTATAATGGACTATTAAGAGACAACTATCAAAGAGAATGTCTGTCACAAGGTATAAATAAATTAAACAATGAGGACATTATAATTTTATCTGATCTAGATGAAATACCTAACTTAGAAAATGTAAATTTTAAAAATATTAAAAAAGACATTTTGTTATTTGAACAAAAAATGTTTTACTATAAACTGAACCTGTTGTATCCAAAACTCTTATGGTACGGAACGAAAGCATGTAGAAAAAAATCCTTTTTTTCTCCTCAATGGCTAAGAAATATAAAGGCTAAAAAATACCCTTTATGGAGATAACTGGATAATCGAATGAACAAAACAATAAATCAAAAAGCTTGGCTGTTTGTAATACCTGTTTTTATTTTGGTAGCATTTAATGCCGTTGTTCCTTTAATGACAGTAGTTAACTATGCTTTTCAAGAGACTTTCGGAAACAATGTTTTTACTTGGGAAGGCACAAGATGGTTTAAACAAATACTTCGATCAGAAAGATTTCATGCAGCATTAGGAAGACAGTTTTTATTTACCGGAATAATACTTGCCATACAAATTCCTCTTGGCATAGCGATTGCTTTAACAATGCCCAAAAAAGGTATTGGAGTTCCAGTTTGTTTAGTATTGATGTCTATGCCTTTGTTAATTCCATGGAACGTAGTAGGGGCAATGTGGAATATTTTTGCTCTGCCTGAAATCGGATTTCTAGGCCATACATTAAACGATATGGGTTTTGATTATAATTTTACTCAGCAGATAGGCGATGCTTGGTTTACTACCATATTGATGGATGTATGGCATTGGACATCTCTTGTAGTTTTGCTTTCTTACGCAGGACTAAGATCTATTCAACCGGCATATTATCAAGCTGCAGAAATTGATGGAGCAAGCAGATGGGCAGTGTTCAGACATATTGAACTTCCAAAAATGAAAAAAGTTTTAACCATCGCCATTCTTTTAAGATTTATGGATAGCTTCATGATTTATACAGAACCATTTGTTTTAACAGGCGGTGGTCCTGGTAATGCCACAGCATTTTTATCAATCGATCTTGTTAAGATGGCGCTTGGACAATTTGATCTAGGCCCAGCTGCCGCGATGTCTTTGATTTACTTTTTTATAGTTCTTTTAGTGTGTTGGGTTTTTTATAATTTAATGATGAGAAACGAGGCTCAGTCATGAAAAAATTTAAATGGTTAGTGCCTACTATATATATAATATTTTTAATGCTTCCTATTTATTGGCTGTTGAATATGTCATTCAAAACAACAACCGAGATAATAAATACTTATTCACTGTGGCCTCAAAAGTTTACATTTGAGAATTACATAACCATTTTTACTGACAGCACTTGGTACACAGGATATTTAAACTCAATTTATTATGTGGTTATGAATACGGTCTTATCAGTAGCAGCTGCATTACCGGCGGCATACGCATTTTCAAGGTATAAATTCTTAGGAGACAAACATTTATTCTTCTGGCTTTTAACTAATAGAATGGCTCCACCAGCAGTTTTTGCTTTACCGTTCTTTCAATTTTATTCCTCAATTAATTTATTTGATACTCATGTGGCAGTAGCTCTATCACATTGTTTATTTAATATTCCTTTAGCTGTATGGATTTTAGAAGGATTTATATCAGCCGTTCCAAAAGAATTAGATGAAACAGCTTACGTAGATGGATATTCTTTTTGGAGATTCTTTATAAAAATTTTCATTCCAACAATAGTAGCTGGAATAGGTATTACCATGTTCTTCTGTTTTATGTTTTCTTGGGTTGAATTATTGTTAGCAAAAACATTAACAGCGGTAGCTGCCAAACCAATAGCAGCAACAATGACCAGAACAGTTAGTACTTCAGGATATGAATTAGGATTATTAGCAGCAGCAGGAAGCTTAACTATAATTCCTGGTGCAATAGTGATTTACTTTGTTAGAAATTATATAGCGAAAGGGTTTGCATTAGGTAGAGTATGATTATTATTCCGTCAGACAAAGTATTACTATTAGCAAGTTGGGATTCTGTTTCAGAATCCAGAGAAAAAGGTTTTTTTGATTTTGAATTTATTACTTGGATGGCTTGGACTTGGCAAACAGCAGCATTTTTTGTTTTTATTGCCTTATGTATAACCGCAATGGTTCTTTGGGAAAAAAGAGTTCCTGGAGGGACACCTCGTAGAGGAGTTCTTGGATTAGATACCACAAGAGGTGATCGATTATTTATATCTTTACTCAGCAGTGCTTTTATTCATTTGGGCTGGCTAGGTCTTGTCGGACCCTTTTTGTGGATAGCTACAATAATATCAGTTGCTTTTGCTGTTGTAGTCTTTAGATACTTTTAAATAATGGTTAAAATTGGAATAAATGGTTTCGGTAGAATTGGAAGACTTATATTAAGAGCCTTATTAGAAAACTATAAAGACAAAATACAAGTAGTTGGTATTAATGATCTTGGCTCAATAGAAACAAACGCTCACCTAATAAAATATGATAGTACTCATGGAACTTTATCTCATGATGTGAGCACATCAAAAGATGGTTTTAAGATTTTAAATCAAAATATTAAAGTTTTTGCAGAAAGAGATCCTGCCAATTTACCTTGGGGTAAGGTAGGCGCTGATGTCGTTTTAGAGTGTACAGGATTATTCTTAAACAAAGAAACTGCAGGAAAGCATTTAAAAGCGGGAGCAAAAAAAGTGATTGTATCTGCTCCTGGTAAAGATGTCGATTTTACCATTGTTCAAGGCGTTAACAGCAAAGATCTTAAAAAGGAACATAACGTTATTTCTAACGGATCATGCACAACAAATTGTTTAGCTCCTGTTGCAATGGTTTTAGAAAATAATTTTGGAATTGAATATGGCTATATGACTACTATTCATAGTTATACTGGTGATCAAAAACTTCTCGATACTCTTCACAAAGATTTAAGGAGAGCAAGATCAACAGAAGGAGCAATGATCCCAACTTCTACTGGTGCAGCAAAGGCTATGAGTTTAGTATTACCAAGTTTAAAAGGTAAATTAGATGGAACAGCCATAAGAGTTCCAACACCAAATGTTTCACTTATTGATTTTACTTTAGTCACCAAAAAGGATGTCACAGCTGATTCAATTAATAATGCGATGACTAAAGCAGCACAGGGAGAACTAAAAGGCATCCTTGGAATTAACAAACATCCTTTAGTATCAAAAGACTTCAATCACGATT
>CACDNJ010000018.1 GCA_902554135.1 uncultured Pelagibacteraceae bacterium
TTGCTATACTACCAATTGTTGGAAGAAAATTAAAAATTTTTCAAGATGAGTATGCAGATCCCGAACAGGGAACGGGAGCTGTTAAAATTACTCCAGCTCATGACTTCAATGACTTTGATGTTGCTGAAAGACAAAAATTAAAGAAAATAAAAATGCCCCAGATAAATATATAGGCCTGGATAGATTTGAGGCCAGAAAAAAAATTTTAGAAGAATTATCAGAATTACAAATTTTGGTAAAAGAAGAAAATGTTAAAAACAAAATTCCTTATGGAGACAGATCTAACTCCATTATAGAACCATACTTAACCGAACAGTGGTTTGTGGATGCAAAAAAACTTTCAGTTAATGCAAAAAAAATTGTAAAAAATAAAACAACAAATTTTTTTCCTGAAAATTGGTCAAAAATCTATTTTCAATGGATGAACAATATTGAGCCTTGGTGTGTTTCAAGACAGTTGTGGTGGGGACATCAAATTCCAGCGTGGTATGGTCCTGATAAAAAAATCTTTGTAGCCGAAAATGAAAAAAAGGCTCAATCAGATGCAAAAAAATTTTATAAAAAAAAAGTAAAATTAACTAGAGACCCAGATGTTTTAGACACATGGTTTTCCTCAGGTCTTTGGCCATTTGCTACTTTGGGATGGCCAAATTCAAATTACTATTTGAAAAGGTTTTATCCCACATCGGTTTTAGTTACTGGCTTTGATATTATATTTTTTTGGGTAGCACGAATGATGATGCTAGGTATGGAATTTCTAAAAAAAGAACCATTTAAAAAAATTTATGTACATGCTCTTGTGAGAGATGAGAAAGGACAAAAGATGTCAAAATCTAAAGGAAATGTTATTGACCCTTTAGAATTGATAGAAAGTTATAGTGCCGATGCTTTAAGATTCACTTTATTATCTATGGCCTCACCAGGTAGAGACGTAAAACTATCTGAGCAACGAGTTAAAGGTTATAGAAATTTTCTTACAAAAATATGGAGTGTTAATAATTTTTTGAAGGTAAATAAATGTGAATTTAATAGTCAAATCAACCCTAAAAAACTTTCTTTAAATATCAATAAATGGATATATTCAGAATTGATCAGCACAAAAAATTTAGCAGAAAAACACCTCGAAAATTACAGGTTTGATGAAGCAACAAGAGTCATCTATAAATTTGTTTGGAATAGTTATTGTGACTGGTATTTAGAGCTTTCTAAAACAGTATTATCTTCTAACAATAAAAAAAACATTAAAGAAGTTAAAGCCACCTCAGGTTTTATATTCAAAGAAATATTAATTCTTTTACATCCGTTCATTCCTTTTATTACTGAGGAGTTATGGTTAAAGAACAAATTGGGAAATAAAAAAGAAAAATATTTAATGTATGTTAACTGGATTAAAGATAATAAAGCCCAAAAGGACAAAGAAATAACAGACGTAAACCAAGTAATAGACCTTATCTCTAGAATAAGGTCGTTCAAAAACGAACTAAGTGTAAGTCCCGGGTCTTTTATTGACATCTCTGTTCAAAGTGTGAGCAAAAATAAACAGAATCTCCTCTTAAATAACGAGATTATGTTAAAAAAACTTGGAAGAATTAACTCAATTTTTACTAAAGATTCAACAAATGAGTCTGCCACTCTCGTTATTTCTGGGGAAATATTTAAGATTTATTTTGATAAGAGTGTTGATCTTGATCTTATAAAAGATAATCTGAGTAAAAAACACAGTAAGCTATCTGAAGAATTAGAAAGTATTAGTAAAAAATTAGATAATAAAAGCTTTGTAGAGAGAGCACCAAAGCATATTGTCGAACAAGAAAAAAATACCTATAATGAATTAAAAAGCGATATAGACAAAATTAATTTAACCATCAAAAGCTTTAAATGAAAACTTTTAACAAAAAAAAATTACCAAGTAGACATACTTCATTAGGCCCAGATAAAGCTCCACAAAGGTCATTTTATTATGCGATGAATTTAACAAAGAAAGATGTTGCTAAACCATTTGTTGGGGTGGTTTCAACGTGGAATGAAGCTGCGCCGTGTAACATTGCTCTTATGAGGCAAGCTCAATCGGTTAAAAAAGGAGTAAAATCTTCAGGTGGAACGCCAAGGGAGTTTTGTACAATTACAGTAACGGATGGTATAGCAATGGGACATGAAGGAATGAAATCCTCTTTAGTTTCAAGAGATGTTATTGCTGATTCAACGGAATTAACTGTTAGAGGCCATTGTTATGATGCGTTAGTCGGTGTAGCTGGATGTGATAAATCTTTACCTGGTTTGATGATGGCAATGGTTAGATTAAATGTTCCAAGTGTATTTATTTATGGTGGATCAATACTTCCAGGTAAATTTAATGGCAAGGATGTAACCGTTTTAGATGTTTTTGAAGGTGTGGGAAAATATTCTTCAGGCAAAATGACAGAACATGCTTTGCAGAAGTTAGAATTAAAAGCTTGCCCTAGCGCAGGTGCATGCGGAGGTCAATTTACTGCAAATACTATGGCTTGTGTATCAGAAGCAATCGGATTAGCCCTTCCTTATTCTGCAGGAACTCCCGCTCCATATGAAAAAAGAGACAGATACGCTTTACAAAGTGGTAAAGCAGTCATGAATTTGTTAAAAAAAAATATTAGACCCAGAGATATTGTCACAAGAAAATCATTAGAGAATGCAGCAACTATTGTAGCAGCCACTGGAGGTTCTACTAATGCGGCTTTACATCTACCGGCACTTGCAAACGAAATAGGAGTTAAATTTGATTTAATGGATGTAGCAAAAATTTTTAAGAGAACACCTTACTTGGCAGATTTAAAACCTGGGGGAAAATATGTTGCTAAAGACATGTGGAAAGCAGGAGGTGTTCCAATGCTGTTAAAAACTTTATTAGATGGCGGTTATATACATGGCAACTGTTTAACGGTTACCGGAAAAACTATGAGAGAAAATTTAAAAAAAGTTAAATTTAACAGTAAACAAAAAGTTATGAGAAAATATAACAATCCATTATCGCATGACGGGGGAGTCGTTGGGTTGAAAGGAAATCTTGCTCCGCAGGGAGCTATTGTAAAAGTCGCAGGATTAAAAAAACTTCAATTTACCGGACGAGCAAGATGTTTTGATACTGAGGAATCAGCATACAAAGCTGTATTAAAAAGAAAATATAAAGATGGAGACATTATAATTATAAGATACGAAGGTCCTAAAGGCGGACCGGGTATGAGAGAAATGTTACAAACAACAGGAGCCATTTATGGACAAGGTAAAGGAGAAAAAGTTGCGTTAATCACAGACGGAAGATTTTCGGGTGCAACAAGAGGATTCTGTATTGGACATGTGGGACCAGAAGCATCAGTTGGTGGTCCAATAGCTTTACTAAAAAATGGCGATGTAATTCATATTGATGCAAAAAAAGGAACAATTAACGTTAAACTTTCAAAAAAAGAATTGCTTAAGCGAAGAAAAAAATGGAAACCAAAAAAGATTAATTTTGGAAATGGAACACTTTGGAAGTATGCACAAACTGTTGGACCAGCTTATTTGGGGGCTTCAACACATCCTGGTGGAAAAAAAGAAGTTAAGTGTTACGCAGATATTTAAATGAAAATTAGACCCGTCATTCTATGCGGTGGAGAAGGAACCAGACTTTGGCCAAAGTCAAAAAATAACCAAGCAAAACAATTTATTAATTTCGGTGGCTGGAACTTGTTTGAAAAAACATTAGACAGAATAAAAGGAAAAATATTTGACTATCCCATTATAAGCACTAACTCGAAGTATTTAAAACAAGTAAAATACTTTCTTAAAAAGCTCAAAATTAAAAAGTATAATATTGTACTTGAACCTGCCAAAAGGAATACAGCACCAGCAATATTGACTACAACTTTGATTAAAAATATTCCAAATAGACAGCCGCTAATGTTTTTTCCAGCAGATCATTTAATTGATAATAATAAGCAGCTTAAGAAAGCTCTTGAAAAAAACAAAAGATATTTGAACAACCAAAACATATTTGTTTTTGGCATAAAACCAACTTCGCCATCAAAAGAATATGGGTATTTTTTAACAAAAAATATTGGAGCAAATATAAACAAGGTAAGTAAATTTATTGAGAAACCATCAGAAACAAAGGCCAAAAAAATTATTAAAAAAAAAGGTTATTGGAATTCAGGAATGTTCTTTGCAAGAAAAGATTCAATAATTAATAATTTTAAAAAGCATCAACCTGCAATATATAAAAATTGTCTCAAATCTGTTTTAAAAGCAAAATTTAAACAGAATACATATCGATTAAACAAATTATCCTTTCTTGCTGCAAGCGCAAAATCTTTCGATTATGCCATTTTAGAAAAAACAAAAAATATTAACGGTATAAAGCTGAACATTCCTTGGACCGACCTTGGGAATTGGAAAGAAATTTTAAAAACTTATTACAAGAATAAATCTAAATATTTTAATAAGAAGAATGTTTATTATAGGCCATGGGGTCGTTATGTTAATTTGTTTGAGGGAAAAAATTTTTTAGTAAAAGAATTGGTTGTCAATTCAAAATCTTCTATTAGTTTGCAAAAACATCATCATAGATCAGAACACTGGATGGTTACACAGGGAAAACCTAGAATTACAGTTAATAAGAAAAAGTTTTTTAAAAAAGAAAATGATTCTATTTTTATTCCGGTAGGAACAATTCATAGAATAGAGAATTTATATAAAAAACCTGTTAAAATCATGGAAGCTCAAACAGGGCCTATTTTAAAAGAAACTGATATAGTCAGATACAAAGATATTTACGGAAGAGCTAGATAATTTCTAACTCTATAGGAGTGTGGTCAGAAGGTTTTAATTTAGATCTTGGTTTCTTGTTAATATTTATATTTTTTACATTATTTAAAATGTTGTTAGAAACCAAAAAATGATCAATTCGTAAACCGTTGTTTTTTTGCCAAGACCCCGCTGTATAATCCCAAAAAGTATATTCTTGTTTATCTTTGTTTAGGTGGCGATAAACATCGACAAAACCTAAATTAACTAGTTCACGAAATTTTTTTCTGATCTCTAACTTAAATAGGGCGTCATTTTCATATTTTGTGTAGTCATGACAATCTATTTCTTCTGGAAGAATATTAAAATCACCGGCAATAATAATATTTTTGTTTCTTAACAATGTTTTTTTTATTTGAAGAATAAATAAGTTAAGCCAATTTTTTTTATAATCATACTTTTCAGTATTTATTGGGTTTCCATTTGGAACGTAAATATTAATTAATTTAATAGGAGCTGATTTATTCTTTATATCACCCTCGATAATTCTAGATTGATTTAGTTTATCTTTAATGAATCCTGTAGTAATTTTTTCAAATTTTATTTTAGATAAAAAAGCTACCCCATTATAACTTTTTTGACCAAAGACATGAGAGTCGTATCCAATTTTTTTAAAATCACTAACAGGAAAATTTTTATTCTCTGTTTTTATTTCTTGTAGCATTAATATATCAGGAGCAGATTGTTTAATGTAATCGAAAATATTTTGAATTCTTGCTCTTACGGAATTTACATTCCAAGAAACGATTTTCATTTAAACAGAAAAAGAAAGTCCACAACCACAAGAAGAGCTTGCTTGTGGATTATTTATTACGAATGAGTTTCCAATTAACTCTTTTTTGAAATCTACTACCGAACCATCAATAATTTTTAAAGAACTTTTGTCAATAACTGCTTTATCAAAAAAACTATCGTCAGCAGTAATTTTATCGTCAAAGGAGAATTTGTATTTAAAACCAGAACATCCACCTCCTTGAACTGAAATTCTAAAATACGTTTTCGAACTCTTTTTCGTAAGAATTCTTTTAATTTCATCCTTGGCCGATTCCGTAAATTCAATTTTGTTAGTCATATTTAATAAATAATGTATTATACATTTTTATCACATCTTATGCAAAAAAGTGAATATTCTAAATTTGCCACACCAATTAAATCCATTGGAAGGATTTATAGTGAGAAATCTAGTTTGCTGAGATCTCCCTATCAAAGAGATAGAGACAGAGTAATACACTCTACGGCTTTTAGAAGATTGAAACATAAGACCCAAGTTTTTGTTAATACAACAGGAGATCACTATAGAACAAGAATAACACATTCTCTTGAAGTTTCACAAATCGCAAGAACACTTGGAAAAATTTTTAAATTAAACGAGGATCTTTGTGAGACGCTGAGTTTAGCACACGATTTGGGCCATCCACCATTTGGACATGCTGGAGAAGAAGCTTTAAATGAATGCATGGATGATTTTGGAGGATTTGATCATAATATTCAAACCTTGAGAATTTTGACTCTATTAGAAAATAAATATTATAATTTTCCAGGTCTAAATTTATCTATTGAAACATTAGACGGCTTAGTAAAGCATAACGGTCCTGTTTTAGATACATCGAAATACCATCTTATTTTAGGTAAAAATATTTTTAAAAAAAAAATTAATTTTAATAGTAGTCCGTCAATAGAATCACAAATTTCATCTATTTCTGATGATATTGCTTATAATAGCCATGATTTGGAAGACGGTTTAAAAGCATTGTTATTTCGAATAGAGGATTTAGATAAAATACCTGTCATTTCTGATATAATTTACAAACACAAGAAGAAACTGAAAATGAAAGATAAAGAACTGGTATTAAGACAAATCGTTAGAGATATAATCAACGAAATGGTAAAAGATATAATTATCAATACAAGAAAAAACCTAAAATATGCAAACCTCAAAAATATTAACGATGTCTATAAGTCAAAAATTCATTTAGTTAATTTTTCAGACAAAATGATTAATTTTGACTTATCTATAAAATCTTTTTTAAAAACACGAATGTATAATCACACAAGTGTTTTAAAAAAAACTAAACAGGGTCAAAATATAGTAAAAGCTTTATTTTTAAAAATAAGAAAAAATCCCACTAAATTTCTTAAAAGAAGTGCTTTGCATAATTTTTCAAAAGAAAGATCGGTTTGTGATTTCATAGCAGGAATGACAGATAGATACGCAACAAATTTATATAATTCAATAAAATGAATTTATTTAAAACTTATTTAGAAGAAATAAAAAAAAAAATAATTAAAAATAAAAAAGATTTTAATCTTAAATCAGCAGATGATTTAAAACAAATTGTAGTTGAAAATCCGCCAGAAAAATTTGATTTTGATTTATCATCAAATGCAGCTATGATTATAGCTAAATTAATAAAAGAGAATCCAAGAAATACAGCTGAGAAATTAAAAAAAATTCTCCTGAAAGAAACAAAGGACTTTTCCGACATTGATATTGCTGGACCAGGTTTTTTAAATTTCAAATTAAATAATAAAGCTTGGATAAAAATTATTGAATCTATTTATAAAAGTAAAAAAAATTTTGGATCAAGCAATCAAAAGAAGAAATACAATATAGAATTTGTATCTGCTAACCCGACAGGACCAATGCATGTAGGGCATTGTAGAGGTGCTGTATTTGGTGACGTTTTATCTAATCTATTAAAATTTAACAGAAACAAAGTTACAAAAGAATTCTATATTAATGATTACGGGAGCCAGGTTCAGAATTTTACTAAATCTATTTTTCTTAGACTAAGAGAAATAAAATATAAAGAAAGTTTTCCAGAAAACAAAGAAAACCTTTATGTAGGTGATTATATAAAAGATATAGCTAAAAAAATTTTAAAAAATAATAAAAATATTAATTTAGATAGTTTTGAAAAGAATTATAAAATTCTTAAAAAAGAATCTCTAAAATATTCTTTAGATTCAATTAAATCTGATCTTAAGTCACTGGGTGTTAAGCACGATTATTTTTTTTCTGAAACTAAATTAGTTGAAAATAACTTGGTTTCTAAAAGCATTAATAAATTAAAAAAAAATAATTTTGTAGTAGATGGTTTTTTGGAGCCGCCGAAAGGGGAAGATTCTTCAAATTGGAAAAGAACTAAAAGATTAATTTTTAAATCTACTTTGTTTGGAGATGATTCAGATAGAGCTTTGCAAAAAGACGATGGATCATGGACATATTTTGCAAATGATATTGGTTACCACTCAACAAAAGTATCAAAAAAATACGATTACCTAATTAATATTCTTGGAGCTGATCATATTGGTTATATAAAAAGAATATCGGCAGCAGTTAGAGCTTTATCAAAAAATAAAATAAAATTAGTCTGTAAAGTTTCTCAACTTGTAAAGTTTTTAAAAAATGGAGAACCCTACAAGATGTCAAAGCGATCTGGGGATTTTGTTGCGTTGAGCAGCTTGTTAAAAGAAGTGGAGAAAGATGCGATTAGATTTATGATGTTAAATAGAAGCAGTGATATGGAGTTGGAATTTGATTTTAATAAAGTTTTAGAAAAAAATAAAGAGAATCCAGTTTTTTATGTACAATATTGTAATGCTAGAATTAATTCTTTGTTTAGATCATTAAAAATAAATCCAAATAGTAAAATAAAATTAAATTTAAATAATTTTCAAATTAATACTTTTGAATATAAGCTTTTAAGAAAAATTATAGAATGGCCTAGAGTTATTGATTTAGCTTCTAAAAAATTTGAACCACATAGAATTCCTTTTTATCTTTATGAACTTTCTACAATATTTCATTCATACTGGAGTAAAGGAAATGAAGACCCTAACTTTAGATTTATAAAAGACGGAAAAATTGGAAGTAATTTATCATTCAAAATTTTTCAATTAATTTCTATAGTATTGGAAAACGGCATGTATATTTTGGGAGTTTCATTACCTAAAAAGATGTAATGTACAAAAAAATATTAATAATTATATATTTTGCAATTATAATATTTTTTCTAACTTTTATTTTTGTGATTTATTTTTCTAAAGACAATATAGACAAAATTAAAAATAATAGACTTAATTATCATAATAGCATTGAAAAAAAAATTTCAAATTTACCCTTTTTAAAAAATGATACGAACAACATTATTCAATACAGTTACGAAAATTTAGAAGAAAAAAAAATAAAAAAAAGATATTTTTGGAATTTGTTAAAAAGCAATGAATAGAAAAGCAGCAATAATAAGCATAAAAGGTTACAAATTAACTACACAAGAAAGGAGACTTTTAAAAAAAGAAAAACCTTGGGGAATCATTTTATTTAAAAGAAACATTTCGTCTTTTAATCAAACCAAAAATCTCATTAAACAAATTAGAAATTGTATGAAAGACAATTTTTATCCAATTATGATCGATGAAGAGGGCGGCAAGGTTTCAAGGCTTTCAAATTTATTTAGTACACGAGAATTTTCTCAATATTTTTTTGGAAAAATTTATGAAAAAAATAAAAAAAAAGGAAAATTAATTTATAGATATTATTTAGACACTATTTGTAACATACTTAATGATCTAGGAATTAATATTAACACTATTCCCGTTATGGATTTATTGCAAAAATCCACTCACGAAATAATAAAAGAAAGAGCATATTCAGATAATTTAAAAACAGTTAAAACTTTAGGAAAATTCTGCATCTCTTTCCTTAAAGAAAAAAAAATTGCTTCGGTTGTTAAACATGCGCCCGGCCATGGTTGTGCGACTGCAGATAGTCACAAAAAACTCCCCATAGTTAATAAAAAACCAAACCAGCTTTATTACAATGATTTCTCGGTATTTAAAAATTTAAACTGTCATTTTCTTATGACTGCGCATGTTCTTTATAAAAAGATAGATTCAAATTTTTTAGCAACACATTCAAAAAAAATAATAAACAAAATAATAAGAAAACAACTTAAATTTAAAGGATTAATTATTTCAGACGATATTTCAATGAAAGCTTTGAGCGCTAATTTAAATTCAAATGCTCAAAATGCACTTAATTCAGGATGCAATTTAGTATTGTATTGTAAGGGAGAAATAAATGAGTCTAAAAATTTGCTAAAGAATTTACAAAGAATTGACAAGTTTACACAAAAAAAAACATATCAATTTTACGATTTTTTAAGATAAGATTGTTAAATGGAATCAAAAATGAGTAATAACATATCGGTTGATATTCCAAATTATTCTGGACCTCTTGAAACTTTGCTTGAATTAGCAAAAACACAAAAGGTTGATTTAACAAAAATTTCTATAACTAAATTGGCTGATGAATTCGCAGAATTCATTAAAAATTTTAAGGACAAAAACTTAGATATAGCTTTTGAGTATTTATTGATGGCGACCTGGCTAACATATTTAAAATCCAGGTTGCTTTTACCAGATGATGAAGATGATAATTTTAAAGCATCAGAGATTGCAGAAAAATTAAAAATACAACTTAAAAAACTTGAGCTAATAAGATTATTATCTGATGAACTATTAAAAAAAGAAAGAATTGGGAGGGATATATTTTATAGAGGAACAAAAGGAGGGATTAGATCAATACAAAATCCCGTTTATAAAGTTACACTATACGAATTACTAAAAGCTTACTCAAACGTAAAAACTCAATTTATTTTTCAAAAAATTGATATTCCAAAATTACCAGTTATGACAACACAGGAAGGTATAAAGCAAATTAAAGAAAATATGCAGCTTATTGATGATTGGAAGAAAATTAGCGAATTAATTCCTA
>CACDNJ010000019.1 GCA_902554135.1 uncultured Pelagibacteraceae bacterium
GAATTTGAATATGTAGAAATACCAGCCGATATAAAAGAACAAGCAGAAAAATATAGGAAAGAATTAATAGAAACAGCTGTAGAACAAGATGAAAAATTAATGGACGATTATCTTAATGGTAAACAGATAGCGGAAAAGGACATTATCGCCTGTGTAAGAAAAGGGTGTTTAAAATTTGATTTTGTACCAGTTTTAACTGGCTCTGCTTTTAAAAACAAAGGTGTACAGCCATTGCTTGATGCTGTTGTAGATTTCTTACCAAGTCCAAAAGACATAAATTCAATTAAAGGTACAAAACCAAATTCAAAAGATGAAGTTGAAAGAAAATTTGATGATAAAGAACCTTTTTCAGCTTTAGCTTTTAAGGTTGCGAATGATCCTTTCGTTGGTTCTTTGACATTCATTAGAATTTATTCAGGAACTCTAAAATCAGGAACCGGAATTTACAATACGTCTAAGGATAAAGAAGAAAGAGTTGGAAGAATGTTATTAATGCATGCCAATAGCAGGGAAGACGTGAAAGAAGCAAATGCAGGAGATATCGTTGCTTTAGCGGGTCTTAAACATACTATCACAGGACACACATTATCTGATGAAGACGATCCAGTTGTTTTAGAACCTATGGAGTTTCCAGACCCAGTTATTGAAATTGCTGTTGAACCGAAAACTAAGGGTGATCAAGAAAAAATGGGAGAGGCTCTAGGTAGATTAGCAAAAGAAGATCCATCATTTAGAGTTTCTTCTGATGAAGAGTCAGGACAAACGATTATAAAAGGAATGGGAGAATTACACTTAGACATCATTGTTGATAGAATGAAAAGAGAATTCAAAGTAGAAGCAAATATTGGTGCACCGCAGGTTGCGTATAGAGAAACTATTCTAAAACCGGTAACAAGTGTTTATATACATAAAAAACAAAGCGGTGGCGCAGGACAATTTGCAAAAGTTGAATTAACTGTTGAGCCACTAGAACCAGGAAAAGGTAGAGAAGTAGAAAATAAAATTAAAGGTGGTGCGATACCAAAAGAATTTATACCTGGTGTAGAAAAAGGAATTGAAAGTGTTGCTGATAACGGAATATTAGCTGGGTTCCCTCTGATTGATTACAAAGTTACTATTGTTGACGGATTACACCACGATGTTGACTCAAGTGTATTGGCATTCGAAATAGCATCAAGATACTGTTTTAAAGACGCTTGTACAAAAGCAACCCTTAAACTTTTAGAACCAATGATGAGAGTAGAAGTTATAACACCAGAAGATTATATGGGTGATGTGATTGGAGATCTTAATAGCAGAAGAGGTCAAGTATCGACTACCGACAAAAGAGGTAATGCAACAGTTATAAGTGCGATGGTGCCTTTGGCTAATATGTTTGGTTATATAAACAATCTTCGGTCAATGTCTCAAGGTAGAGCGCAGTATTCAATGTTTTTTGATCACTATGCGAAAGTTCCTCAAAACGTTCAAGACGAAGTAACAAAGAAGATGGCTTAAAAAATGGATAAACAAAACATAAGAATACATCTCAGAGCTTACGACAACAAAATTTTAGATTTATCTACTGAAGAAATTGTAAATACCGCAAAAAGAACTGGAGCGCAGGTGAAAGGACCTATTCCTTTACCTACAAAAATAGAAAAATTTACAGTATTAAGATCTCCTCATATTGATAAAAAAAGCAGAGAACAGTTTGAAACAAGAACACATAAGAGGTTAATAGATATAGTTGAACCCACACCACAAACGGTAGAGGCTTTAATGAAACTAGATTTAGCATCAGGAGTAGACATAGAAATAAAAATATAATTATGAGCTTAGGATTAGTTGGAAAAAAAATAGGAATGACAAGAGAGTTTTTTACCTCAGGGATTTCTATTCCTGTAACGGTTGTTAAAATTGAAAAAGGCAGGGTCATAGACATATATACAAAAGAAAAAAATGGCTATTCAGCCGTTAAATTAGGTTTTGTAAAAATTAAAAATTCAAAACTTACAAATCAAATGAAAGGTTTTTTTACTAAAATGAATACTGAACCAAAAAGAATTATAAAAGAATATAGAGTAGAAAAAACTGAAGAATACAAAACTGGAAACGAGATAGGCCTTGAAGCATTTAAAGATGTTAAATTTATTGATGTAAGATCACAAACAATTGGAAAAGGATTTGCGGGTGTTATGAAGAAATATAATTTTGGAGGTTTAAGGGCAAGTCACGGTGTTTCAGTTTCTCATAGAGCTCACGGTTCAACTGGCCAAAACCAAGATCCGGGAAAAGTTTTTAAAGGTAAGAAGATGGCAGGCCATATGGGAGCAAAATTTAGAACAATTTTAAATTTAGAAGTGGTCAGGTCTGATTTAGAAAATAGTTTAATTTATATTAAGGGATCAATACCTGGATCAAAAAATTCTCTAATCTTTTTAAGAAAATCTAAAAAATCATTTAATAGAAAAACAAGCGTTGAGAAATATGCTCAAGCAAGCAAAGAAACAGCTAAAGCAGGAACCAAGAAAGCTGCACCGAAGAAAGCTGAGGAAAAAAAAGCAGTACCGAAAGAACAACCAAAAAAGGAATCCCCTAAAAAGAAATAAATTATGAACATTAAAGTATTGAACATTGATGGTGGTAAAGGCAAAGAGTTAAAGGTATCTGATAATTTAGCTGGCCTTAAAGTTAATAATAGACTTTTAAAGTATGTTATTGATTGGCAACTTAATCATTCTAAAAAAAGAGTGGCAAAAACAAAACAAAGAAATGAAATTGTAGGTTCAACTCGTAAAATTTATGCACAAAAAGGAACAGGAGGAGCAAGACACTCAAGCAGAAAAGCTCCTTTATTTGTTGGAGGCGGTGTTGCTCATGGACCAAAAGGAGATAATTATAAAATTAAAAAGATTAATAAAAAAATTAGAAAACTTGCTCTAGCACAAACTATTTCAAAGAAGAAATTAAATAATGAACTTTTTATTTTTGATGATGTAAAAAAAGAAATTAAAAAAACAAAAGTTTTTAATACTTTTTTAAGCAAAAACAAAATATCAAACGTACTTATTGTTTCCGATAAAGAAACGGAAAAAAATATTATTAAATCTGTTAGAAATTTACCTGATGTAAAATTGATTAATGATTCAGGAACTAATGTTTATGATCTTGTCAAATATAAGAATGTTTTATTTACAACAAGTTCTATCAAAAATATTCAAGAAAGATTAACTAATGAAAAAAATTAATTATTTAGATTCAATAATACATCCCATTATTACAGAAAAGGCCACAAGTCTTTCTGAACAAAACAAAGTTATGTTTAAAGTTCATAACAACGCATCAAAGAAATCAATAAAAAAGAATATTGAAAAAATATTTAAAGTTAATGTTATTAAAGTGAACACAGTTAAGAAAAAATCTAAGATTAAACTTGTCAGAAATAGAATTGGAAAGAAAAAAGGATATAAAAAGGCAATTGTAACTTTAAAAAAAGGTCAAAGCATAGATCTTGCAACAGGAGTTTAAATAGATGGCTTTAAAAACATATAAACCATATACAAAATCGACAAGAACAACCGTTCTTGTCGATAGAAAAAATCTTTGGAAAGGATCTCCATTCAAATCCTTAACAAGGGGAAAGGTTTCTTCTGGAGGCAGAAATAATCTGGGAAGAATTACATCGAGAGCAAAGGGGGCTGGACACAAGAAGAGATATAGAATTATAGATTTTCATAGAAATAAAATCGATATGAAAGGCAAAGTTGAAAGAATAGAGTACGATCCTAACAGATCTTCACACATTGCTTTAATTAAATATGATGACAACATAAGAAATTATATTATTTGTCCGCAGAATATAAAAGTTGGAGACGATATAGTTTCAGGAAATAAAAAAGAAATTAAAATTGGAAATTGTATGCCTTTAAGTGATATTCCACCAGGTACCCAGGTTCATAATGTAGAATTAGTAGAGGGTGGAGGAGGAAAACTTGCTAGGTCTGCTGGATCATCAGTTACTCTTTCAGGATTTGATGATGAATACGCAATTATTAAACTTTCTTCTGGAGAAACAAGAAAGGTAAGAAGGAATTGTAAAGCAACGATAGGTACTGTTTCAAATCCAGATCAAAAAAATATTAAAATTGGTAAGGCTGGAAGAAACAGATGGAAAGGAAAAAGACCATTAACTAGAGGAGTTGCAAAAAATCCAGTTGATCACCCACATGGAGGAGGAGAAGGAAAAACAGCAGGAGGAAGAAACCCTGTGTCACCATGGGGTCAGTCAGCAAAGGGATTAAAAACTAGAAGACCTCAAAGAAGTGATAAATTTATAATTTCGAGAAGAAAAAAAGGTATTAGAACATGAGCAGAGGAATTTGGAAGGGTCCATTCGTTCATCCCAGCTTATTAAAAAAAGTTGATAAGCAAAAAGAACAATCAAGAAAAATGCCTATCAAGACCTGGTCGAGAAATTCTACAATAATTCCTGAATTTGTTGGACATAGTTTTTTAATACATAATGGAAAAGGTTTTATTCCAATTACTATATCAGAAGAAATGGTTGGTCATAAATTAGGAGAATTTTCACCAACAAGAAAATTTGTTGCACACACAGCTGCAGACAAGAAGGCAGCGGCAGAAGCAGCTTCGGGAGCTGCACCAAAAGCAGCACCAGGAGCAGCACCAAAAGCAGCACCAGGAGCAGCACCAGGAGCAGCACCAGGAGCAGCACCAAAGGCAGCACCAGGAGCAGCACCAAAGGCACCACCAGCAGCAGCACCAAAAAAGGATAAAAAATGAGTGAAAAAAACAATATAATAAAAGCAATAAATAAAAATGTTAGAAGCGGAGCTAGAAAAGCAAATTTGGTGCTTAATTTTATTAAAGGAAAAAAAGCAGATATAGCAATTAGAGATTTAGAATTTACACGAAAAAAAGTTGCTGAGGACATTAAGAAAACAGTAAAATCAGCAATCGCTAACGCTGAAAACAATTATCAATACGATATAGATAATCTCTACATAAAAGAAGCTTATGCAGGAAAATCTATAGTAATGAAGAGATTTAGACCTAGAGCTAAAGGAAGAGCCTCTCCAATTAAAAAACCTTTTAGTAGAGTTACAATAATTTTAGAGGAAAAGAAAACAGATAAGAGAGAAGGAGCAAAGAAATAATGGGACAGAAAGTTAATCCTATAGGTTTTAGACTTGGAATCAACAGAGGTTGGGATTCAATCTGGTTTGCAAGAAAATCAGATTATGGAAAATATTTAATTGAGGATTATAAAATTAGAGACTTTATAAAAAAAAATATAACAAATTCAGGAGTCTCAGAAATTGTAATTGAAAGATCAGGAAAAAAATGTTCTATTTTTATACACACATCTAGACCAGGGTTTGTAATAGGAAAAAAAGGCTCTGATATAGAGAAAATAAAAGGAAAGATCTCTAAAATCACAGATAGTGAAGTTTCTGTAAACATCAAAGAAATTAAAAAACCAGAATTAAATGCGTATTTGGTTGCAGAAAATATTTCTCAGCAGTTAGTTAAACGTATTGCTTATAGAAGAGCTATGAAAAGAGCAATGCAATCCGCAATGAGACTTGGAGCCAAAGGTATTAAAGTAACTTTGAGCGGAAGATTAGCAGGGAACGAAATTGCAAGAAGCGAATGGTTAAGAGAGGGAAGTATACCTCTACATACTTTAAGAGCAAATCTTGATTATGCTGAATCAGAAGCATTAACAACCTACGGAATTATTGGAGTGAAAGTTTGGATATATAAAGGCGAAATTTTCTTAAAAGACGTTAATAAACAAAAAATGGAAAGGGCTAAAAATGCTTCAACCAACAAGAAGTAAATTTAGAAAAGCGCACAAAGGAAGAATTCATGGAAACGCTACCAGAGCGAGCTCTTTAAACTACGGTGAATTTGGATTGAAGGCTATACAGCCAGATAGAGTAATCGGAAAGCAAATTGAAGCTGCAAGAGTTGCATTAACGAGACACATGAAAAGAACAGGTAAAGTTTGGTCAAGAATATTTCCAAACATTCCAGTCTCAAAAAAACCTACAGAAGTTAGAATGGGAAAAGGAAAAGGTTCACCAGAATATTGGGCGTGCAGAGTAAAACCGGGAAGAATTTTATTTGAGGTTGACGGAGTATCAGAAGAAGTTGCTAGAGAAGCTCTGTATAAAGCTTCAGCAAAACTTCCGATAAAAACAAAATTTGTTAAAAGATAATTATGAAAAAAAAGGAAACAAAAAAGTTAACAAAAGATCAATCTTTGAGAGAAATACAAAAACTCAAAAAAGACTTGTTTAATATGAGATTTAAAAAGATAAATGGACAAGTTCAAAATGTGGCTGAATTCACAACAATAAAAAGAAATATAGCAAGACTATATAACAACTTACAAGGAAAAAAATGACAAAGAGAATTTTACAGGGAGAGGTTGTTAGTAACAAGAACGATAAGACTATTGTTGTTAAAGTTGAAAGAAGGTTTAGACATCCTTTTTATGGGAAAGTTATATCAAGATCTAAAAAATATCATGCACATGATGAAAAAAATAAATACAAAAAAGGAGATATTGTGAAAATTATTGAGTCCAAACCAATATCAAAGCTCAAAACATGGGAGGTATTTGAAAAGTGATACAAGTACAAACAGAATTACAGGTTGCTGATAACACTGGGGCAAAAAGAGTTGAGTGTATAAAGGTTTTGGGAGGCTCCAAAAGAAGATATGCCGGAGTGGGCGACTTAATAGTGGTTAGTGTTAAGGACGCTTTACCAAACGGAAAAGTTAAAAAAGGATCAGTACACAAAGCAGTTGTTGTAAGAACAAAAAAGGAGATTTTTAGAAAAGATGGATCAAAAGTTCAATTCGACAGTAATTCTGTGGTTTTAACAGATGAAAAAGGAGAACCTATAGGAACTAGAATTTTTGGACCAGTTACTAGAGAACTGAGAACAAGAGGACAAACAAAAATAATTTCTTTAGCACCGGAGGTTTTATAAATATGCTTTTAAAAAAAGGTATGAAAGTTAAAGTTTGTGTTGGTAAAGACAAAGGAAAAACAGGCGAGATAATTGAAATTAACAGAGCTAGGGATTTAGCCAAAGTAAAAGATGTTAATATGCTGAAAAAACATAAAAAACCTACAAAAGAAAATAAAGGTGGGATTATAACAAAAGAGGGATTTGTTCATCTCTCAAATTTGCAAAACCTTGAAGAAAATAAAAAAGCTAAAAAATGACACCAAGATTAAAAGAAAGATATAAAAAAGAAATAGTTCAAAATTTAATGTCAAAATTAAATTACAAGAACATCAACGCTGTACCAAAAATTAAAAAAATTGTTATCAATATGGGACTTGGTCAGGATGGTTCAGATAAAAAAAAGATAGAAGTGTGTATTAAAGACATGTCAGCTATTACTGGTCAGCATCCGGTTATAACTAGATTTAAGAAGTCAATTTCAAATTTTAAATCAAGAAAAGGAGCAAATGCTGGTCTAAAGGTTACTTTAAGAAACGATAGGATGTACGAGTTTTTAGATAGATTGGTTAATATAGCTTTACCTAGAGTTAAAGATTTTAGAGGGCTAAAAGATTCGGCTTGTGATAAATTTGGAAATTTTACATTTGGTATTAAGGAACATATTATTTTTCCAGAAATAAATTTTGATAAGGTTGATACAATCAAAGGTATGGATGTCACAATTGTAACAACAAGCAATTCTAAAGAAAACACAGTATCACTACTTAAAGAGTTTAATTTTCCAATTGTTAAAGATACTGAAAAGAGAAAAAAGAAGATTAAAAAAATAATTAAAGCAGAAAAAAAAGAGGAAAAAACGGAGAAATAAAATGGCTAAAACAAGCGCAATTCAAAGAAACCTTAAAAGAATAAGAATGGCAAAGAGGTTTGAAAATAAAAGAAAAAAATTAAAAGCGATAATTAATAACAAAAAATTACCATTGAATGAAAGATTTGCTGCTCAATTAAAACTTTCTAAGCTTCCAAAAAATTCAGCAAGGACAAGGGTAAGAAACAGATGTGAAATTACTGGAAGACCGCATGGTGTTTATAGAAAACTAAGAATATCAAGAATTGCATTAAGACAAATGGCGTCTGCTGGAAAAATTCCAGGAATGACGAAATCGAGTTGGTAAAGGAGAAATATGACTTTAGCTGATCCTATAGGGGATATGTTAACAAGAATTAGAAACGGTCAAATGAGATCTTTAAACAAAATTGAAATACCATTTTCTAATTTTAGATTAAAGATATTAGAAGTTCTAAAAAAAGAGGGATACATTATTAATTTTAATATTAGTGATGGAAAAAATAAAATAAAATCTATTTTAGTTGATCTAAAATATTATGAAGGTCAACCTGTAATAAAAGAAATTAAAAGAATATCAAAGCCTGGTAGAAGAGTTTATTCGAGAGCAGACAGTATACCCAGAGTTCTTAATGGTTTAGGTCTTGCGATTTTATCAACGAGCAAAGGAGTAATGTCTGATGCTGAGGCAGTTAAGAATAATTTAGGTGGAGAAATAATTTGTAGGATATTTTAATGTCAAAACTTGGAAAAAAATCTATCTTAATACCAAAAGAGTCTACAGTAAAAGTGGAAGGAGACTCGTTATTGGTTTCTGGACCAAAAGGTTCACAAAAGATTGCATTTAATCAGAAAATATTTTCTTCAAAAATTAATGAGAAAAATGAATTTCAGATTTCACCTGTTAAGAAAGATAAAAAAACATCATTGATGTGGGGGACCTACAGAAGCTTAGTAAACAACGCTGTTCTTGGAGTAACAAAAGGACATGAAAAAAATTTGGAGTTAGCTGGAGTTGGTTTTCGTGCAAGTTTGAAAGGTGAACAACTTGTTTTATTATTAGGATTTAGTCACGAAGTTAAATACACAATACCAAAAGGAATTACTATAAAGGTTGAAAAACAAACAAAGCTTAATATTACTGGTTCAGATAAAGAGCTTGTTTCAAAAGTTGCTGCTGATATCAAATCATTAAAGCCAGTGGAACCTTATAAAGCCAAAGGAATTAAGGAAAAAAATCAATACGTTATAAGAAAAGAAGGAAAGAAAAAGTAAAGATGAAAAAAATTAATTCTAAAACAAAGCGTTTACTAAGAAACAGAAGCAAATTAAAGAAATTTAATGTTGATCGTTATAGGATGACAATTTTTAAATCTTTAAAAAATATTTCAGCGCAAATAATTGATGATAAAGCCAATAAAACAATAGTTTCGGCATCTTCTACAGAGAAAAGTTTTAAAAAAGATAAAAAAAACAAAACAAATCTATCTGTAGTTTTAGGGGAAATTTTAGCAAAAAGAGCTTCTGAGAAAAAAATTAATAAAGTTTATTTTGATAGAGGCGGATATAAGTATCATGGCAGAATTAAAGCTCTAGCTGAATCACTAAGAAAGAATGGGTTGAATTTTTAATGAGAGAAAAAAGCGAATTTTTAGAAAAATTGGTTGCCATTAACAGAATAACAAAAGTTGTTAAAGGCGGTAGAAGATTTGGATTTGCAGCATTGGTAGTTGCTGGAAATCAAAAAGGATCTATTGGTATTGGTCAAGGTAAGTCAAAACAAGTTCCGGATGCAATAAAAAAAGCTACGGAAGTTGCAAAAAAAAATATGATTCAAATTCCATTAAAAGACGGAAGAACGTTACATCACGATGTTTATGCCAAGAGTGGATCAGGAAAAATTTTAATGAGATCAGCACCTACTGGAACAGGAATTATAGCAGGAGGAGCTACAAGAGCAGTTTGTGAAGTTTT
>CACDNJ010000020.1 GCA_902554135.1 uncultured Pelagibacteraceae bacterium
AATAAGAATTCATTTGAAGAAACATATAAAAAACTTAGATACCTCAAATTATCTCCAGAAATTTTAATTGGAGAAAAAGCCCTGAATGAAGAATTTTTTAAAAAAATTGACAATATAGAGAATGCTATTCTAGATGGAAAAAATTTTGATGATATAGCATCAGAGTATAAAGAAAAAATTAAGACCACAGGTTTTGTCAATTCAAAAAGAATGAAAAAAGATGGAAAAACTTTTGAATCTATAGACTCTAATTCTTTTAAAGAAATATTTAAAATTGAAGATAAAAATGCACCTAAATTTATCAATCACAATAATAATTATTATCTTGTTGAAATACTAGATTCAAAAAATGAATTACCTACTCTGGAAAATAAGGGACTAAAAGATTCTATAAAGACTCAGCTAAAAGTTATTGATCAAATTGAAAGAATTGCAAAACTCATAAAAGATATTAATGATAAAAAATTTGTTGGGAATGATATGATAGAGCTTGCAAAAAAAAATAATCTAACTGTTAACACCGTAACAATAAAAAATATTAACGATACTTCAAAATTTAGCCTTAAATTATTGAAAAGAATATATGAATTTGGTAACGGTTCAATTTTTGTATTGCCGGGTGATAAAGAAAATTATTTGGTAACAATTGTTAATGAAAAAGATCCTAAGATTGACCTAGATTCAGATAACTATAAAAAATATATGAAAAAAGCAAATGCACAATACATTGCAAAAATTTATAAATCTTATGATAGATACATAAATAAAAATTATAAAATTGATATAAAAAGCAATGTTCTCAAACGAATAGAAAACTCATTTTAATGAAATTAAGTACAAGTTTAGAAAATTTTAAAAGATTACATAAAAACAAACACAATCAAGCAATCTGCTATTCACAACATTGTAAAAATTATACTTTTATTGAAAATCTTTACAAGTTTATACTTTTTAAAAAGAACAGTTTTATATTTGAGTCAGTTGAAAAAGGAACTATTAGAGGTCGATATACAATAATAGGTTTTAATCCAGATAGAGTTTTCAATATAAAAAAAAATAAAATTATTGTAGATGATTTTAAAAAGAAGATAGTAATTAAAAAAAACGTACTTTTCTACTTAAACAATTTATTAAAAACATTTAAAGTGAAGGCTTCCAGTAGGCTGCCAAGAATGTCCTCCATGCTTGTTGGTTATTTTTCATATGACATTATACGTTTAATTGAAAAAATTCCTGATAGGTGCAAAGAAGATATAAATATACCTGATATAAGATTAATGAGGCCTAAAAATTTAGTTATTTATGACAATGTAAAAAGAAAGATTTTTTATATAGAAAATATTTTTAAGGAGCAGAAAATAACTGATTATAAGATTGAGTATGAAAAAATCAAAAATACCTTTAATGAATTAAGTCATTATGGAAATATAGAAATTCCTAGTAACTTCCATAGAAGTAACAAAAAAATAAATGTAAAATCCAATATATCAAAATCTAAATTCAGAAATATTGTATTGAAAGCAAAAAACTATATTAAAAAAGGAGATGTCTTTCAGGTTGTTTTAAGCCAAAGATTTCAGGCTTCAATTGATAAACCTCCCATAGAAATTTACAACACTCTAAGAATTTTGAACCCTTCTCCTTTTATGTTTTATTTTAATTACGAAGATTTTCAAGTTTTAGGGAGTAGCCCTGAAATCCTAGTGAGATTGGTAAATGGTGAGGTTACTATCAGGCCAATTGCTGGTACAAGACCTAGAGGCAAGGATAGTAAACAGGATAAAAAATTAACTCGTGAACTACTAAACGATCCTAAAGAACTCGCAGAACATTTGATGCTTTTGGATCTTGGAAGAAATGACGTTGGAAAAGTATCTAAGATTAATAGTGTGAAAGTAACAGAAAAATTCAAGGTAGAAAAATATTCCCATGTGATGCACATTGTTTCTAACGTTACAGGAAAATTAAGAAAAAATTTTTCCCTTTTTGAAACATTTTTATCAGGTTTTCCAGCAGGAACTGTTAGTGGTGCGCCCAAAATAAGAGCCATGGAAATTATTGACGAATTAGAATCTTCAAAAAGAAAGCTTTATGCTGGTGGGATAGGTTATTTTACAGCAAATCAAGAATTTGATACCTGTATAACTTTAAGAACCGCTCTAATAAAAGATAAGAAAATTTATGTTCAAGCTGGTGCTGGAATAGTCGCTGATAGTAATCCTAAAAACGAATATAATGAAACAGCCAACAAAGCGAAAGCATTGCTCAAGGCAGCAATAAATTAAATGAAAACTTTATTAATAGATAATTACGACAGTTTTACTTACAATCTTTATCACTATCTTCTATCTTTAAAATGTAAAGTTGAAGTTGTAAGAAACGACAAAATTAATTCAAAAGAAATTTTAAAAAGAAAGTATAAAAGAATTGTTATTTCTCCCGGTCCAGGCACTCCAAATCAAGCTGGAAACTGTCTAAAAATTGTAAAAAATCTCTCAAAAAAAATTCCAATTCTTGGTGTTTGTTTAGGCCATCAAGTTATTGGTCAAGCATTCGGTGCTAAAATAATAAATGCTAAAAAACTCATGCATGGAAAAACTAGCAAGATTTCTCATAACAAAATTGGAATTTTTAAAGGTTTAAAGAACAATCTTGTAGGAACTAGATATCACAGCCTAATAATTGATAGAAAAACATTAAATAAAGATTTCATAATTACAGCTAAAACAAAAGATAGTGTAATAATGGGAATTATGCACAAAGAACACAATTTACACGGAGTACAATTCCACCCTGAAAGCATAAGCACAAAAGAAGGAATGAAATTAATTAAAAACTTTTTAAAATACAAATAAAATGGAAGAAGTTCTTAAAAAACTAAAAAATAAACAAAATCTAAATTTTGAAGAAAGTAAATCTGCTTTTGAAAGCATGATGTCAGGCAAGGTTAAAGAACAAGACATTCATGCTTTTTTAACCTCTTCTTCTGTCAAAGGAGAAACTTCAGATGAGATTGCAGGTGGAGTTTATGTTTTAAGAAATAAAGCTGCACAGGTAAATGTGCCTGATGACACAATAGATACCTGTGGTACTGGAGGAGATGGAAAAAATACTTTAAACATCTCCACAGCAGCAGCATTATTATTATCTAGTTTTGGGATAAAAGTTGCTAAACATGGAAACAAATCTGTTTCTTCAAAATGTGGTTCTGCTGATGTTTTAGAAAAATTAAATATCAATATAAATTTGGGTCCTAAAGAGGTGGAAACAAGCATAAGTAATAACAATTTTGGATTCATGTTTGCTCCAGGTTATCACTCGGCCATGAAGTACGTTGGTCCAGTTAGAAAAAAAATTGGAAAACGAACAATATTTAATTTAATTGGACCTTTAAGTAGCCCAGCAAAAGTAAAAAGACAAGTTGTTGGAGTTTTTGATAAAAAGTTGCTTAAGATTTTTGCTGAAGCACTTAAAAATTTGAATTTAAAAAAAGCATTAATCGTTCATAGCCAAGATGGTCTTGATGAAATTTCTCCATACGCAAATACAGATATTGTCGAACTCACAGATGGAAAAATTAAAGAATTTGTTTTGAATCCAAAAGATTTAGGGATTAAATCAGGTAGTTTTGAAAACATTGTTGGAAAGGATCCTGAATACAATGGAGGAAAAATGAAGGAAATATTCGAAGGTAAAGATAACGATTTTTCTGTTGCTGTCTGCCTTAATGCTGCTGCTGGTTTACTTGTGGCCGAAAAATCAAGATCTTTTAAAGATGGATACCAAGATTTAAGAAAACATATTCTTTCAGGGAAAGTTATTAATCACATTTCAAAACTCGTGAAATGACCAATACTCTAGAAAAAATAATTACTGATAAAAAAAATAGTGTAGAAAAATACAAAAAATCTTTTACAATTGAAGATCTTAAAAAAAGAATATCTTCATATAAAAATTACTTAAATTTCAAAGATAAATTAAAGAAAAATCAAATCTCTGTTATTGCAGAAATAAAAAAAGCAAGTCCTTCTGCGGGGGTTATTGTCGAAAATTATGATCCTAAAACGATTGGAAAACAGTACTTGAATTCCGGAGCATCTTGTCTTTCCATTTTAACAGAAGAAAATTATTTTAAAGGAAAATTAGAACATATTAACGAAGTTAAAAGAGAAGTTAAATTGCCCGTTTTATGTAAGGATTTTTTCATAGATCCATATCAGGTTTATCTAGCTAAAGGTTTTGGTGCGGACGCTATTTTAATTATTCTAGCAGCTATTAATGAAGAAACTGCAAAAAAAATATATCGTGTTGCTGAAGAGCTAAATATAAGCACAATAGTAGAAGTACATACGGAAGAAGAAGCAAGGAAGGCACTTGTTTTTAAAAATGCAATAATTGGAATTAATAATAGAAATCTTAAAACTCTCAAAACAGATATCAAAACAACTTATGATTTACACAAAATTTTGATTGAACATTCTGGTCCGCTTGTTTGTGAAAGTGGAATAAGGTCTGAAAAAGAAGTGGAAGAGATAGCAAAAAAAACAAAGATAAACAACTTCCTTATTGGAGAATCACTTCTCAAAGATCTAGATAAAAACTCATCTCTATTAAAAAGAATTGTTCAAATAAACGCTTAGTTTAAGGCTAATTTGGCGTTGATATTATAGTAGAACTTTTGTAGAACATAGATGTACAGGATTTGTTCTATGCTTACAAAAAAACAAAAAAACTTATTACTCTTTATTAATAAGAAAATTAGATCGACTGGTGTGTCTCCCTCTTATGAGGAAATGAAAAATTCACTCAACCTTAAGTCGAAATCTGGAATTCATCGGTTAATATCGGCATTAGAAGAAAGAGGTTTTATAAAAAGATTAGCTCACAAAGCAAGAGCTCTTGAAGTTGTTAAGTTGCCAGAAAATGCAAGTGCACATGATTTGTTTAATAGTTTCACTCCAAGTGTAATTAAAGGTGGATTAGATAAAAGCACCGGTAAGTCTAGTAAAGTTTCAGTTCTTGGTTCAATAGCTGCAGGAACTCCAATAGAGGCGATACAACAAGAAGTTGATAAGGTTAATTTGCCTGCTGACTTTAATAAAAATGATGATCACTTTGGATTAAGAGTAAAAGGAGACTCTATGATTGAAGCAGGAATTAATGACGGAGATACAGTTATAATTAAAAAAAGTTCAAATGCAGACAATGGTCAGATAGCGGTAGTTCTGATTGATAATGAAGAAGCAACTTTAAAAAGAATTAGAAAAAAAGGAAATACCATTGCTCTAGAGAGCGCTAACAAGAAATACGGTACTAAAATATACGCAGCAAAAAGAATTAAGATTCAGGGAAAATTGGTTTCTTTATATAGAAACTTCAATTAAAATAGTTTAATTTCAATTCATGGCTTTTATTTGTAGGTTTGCACCCTCACCCACAGGACCTTTGCACATTGGTGGTGTTAGAACTGCATTGTTTAATTGGCTATTAGCTAAAAAAAATAAAGGTAAATTTTATCTCAGAATTGAAGACACTGACAAAGAAAGATCAAAAGAAGAATTTAAAAAACAGATTATAGACTCTCTTGCTTGGATTGGAATAAAACATAATGGTAAAGAATATATTCAATCTAAAAATATCAATAAACACAAAGAAATTGCTGAAGAACTTTTAAAAAAAGGTTTTGCATATAAATGTTATTGCTCCGAAGAAGAAATTAAAGAGCAAAAAGAGAAATGTAAAAAACAAGGAATCCCTTATGTTTACAATAGAAAATGGAGAGACTCAAAAGATTTAAAAATTCCAAAGAATGTTAAACCAGTAATTAGGTTTAAAAGTAAAATTTCTGGAAACTCAATTGTTAAAGATCTTGTTCAGGGAGAAGTTAACATTGCAAATTCAATTATAGAAGATTTTGTAATCTTAAGACAAGATGGTTCACCAACTTATCAATTATCTGCTGTGGTTGATGACCATTTAATGAAAATCACACATGTTATAAGAGGTGATGATCATAAAATAAATACTTTTAAACAAAAACAAATCTATGAAGCAATGAAGTGGAATATTCCTGAGTTTGCTCACATCCCTCTTATTCATAGCGAAAAGGGATCTAAACTCTCAAAAAGAGACAAGGCTTCAACTATAGATGATTATGTAAAGATCGGAATTTTATCAGATGCACTAAGGAATTATCTATTACGTCTAGGATGGGCTCATAAAGATAAGGAAATCTTCACCCTAGATGAAAGTATTAAACTTTTTGATTTGAAAGGTGTTGGAAAATCTCCATCAAAGTTAGATATGTCTAGAATACTCTCTTTGAATGAACATTATATTAAACATATAGACGAAAAAGATTTGTTTAAATTTTTAAAAATTTATTCTCAAAAATTTAAGAAAAGCATTGATGCTTCCAAAGAAAATTTGCTTCTAAAATCTATGGGTTTTCTAAAAAACAAAGCAAAAACACTTGAGGATATCTACCAAAACTCACAGTACATCCTCCAAGACAATATCCAAATTTCTCCTGAGGATTCCAAACTTTTAGATGCTCCTTCTAAAAATATTATAAAAGACTTTCTTAGCGAGTTTGAAAAAATGTCAAAAATAACCAAAGAAAATCTTGAAAAAGCCGTGAATGGATTAATTGCTAAACACAAAACAAACTTTAAAGGTGTGGGTCAACCACTAAGAATTGTTTTAACGGGTTCTAGATTTGGTCCTGGTATTTACGATATCATTATTTCACTTAACAAAGATGTGGTTGTTAAAAGATTAAAAGGCTAGTATATTTTTATTAGGGGTGTCTTTACAGACTGAGATTATACCCTAGAACCTGACCGGTAATTCAGTGAGGAAAAAATGGGACTTTACAATAATAAAAAAAATCTTTTTTATAAGTTAAAAAAAAACTCAATTAAAAGTTGGAAGAAATATACCGAACATTCTTTTGTAAAAGGACTTGGAGATGGAAGTTTAAAATCTTCTGTTTTTAAAGAATATTTAATTCAAGATTATATTTTTCTACAAAGATTTATGAGAATACTGGCTTTATCTGCTTACAAAGCAAAATCTATAGAAGATATGAATAGATCGGTAGATTTTATAATGGCTATAAAACACGAGTTAAAACTTCATATCCATTATTGTAAAAAATTTGGAATATCAAAAAATAAAATTTTAAAAGCAAAAGAAAGAAAAGAAAATAAAGCTTATACCAATTATGTTATGAAAGTTGGTTTAAAAAAAAGTAACTTAGAATTGTTTACCGCCCTATCTCCTTGCGTTATCGGTTACGGAGAAATTGGATATAATTTAAAAAAAAATAAAAATTGGAAAAAAAGTAAATATTCTTCATGGATAAAAATGTATTCATCAAAAGAATATCAAAGTGTAGCTAAAGATAATATTGCTTACTTAGATTATCTCTACAAAATAAATAAAAAGAAAAATATTAAATCGCTAATAACAATATTTAAAAAAGCTTCAGAACTTGAAGCTAATTTTTGGCAAATGGCTTACAAATAATCTGTTAATACTTTACTGGCAATTTCAGAAGATTCTTTGGTTTTAAAATTATTAATTATTTCCTGAGTTTTTGTTACTTGTTTTTCTAAAGATTGTTTATCACTTAAAAGTTTATCAACAGTATTATAAATATTAATGGGATTACATTTAGATTGTAATAACTCTGGGATTACTTCTTCATTAGCGGCAATATTAATAATGTTTGCAAATTTAACTTTGACTAACATTTTAACTATAAAAAAATTAATCATACTCATTTTATAAATAATTATAGATGGTATTTTTGCATTACAAATTTCTAAGGAAATTGTTCCGGATTTAGCCACTGCAAACATAGAAGATTTAAGTATATGGGATTTTATTTTTTCATCGCCAATAGCGCCACAATTTTTAAGCCCTTCTTTGAGTAAAAGATTTTGCATTAATTGAACGTGTTCTGATGTGGAATGAAAGACAAAAAATAAATCTTTGTACTTCTCGTTCATTTTCTTGACGAATTTAAATAATATTGGTGTTAAAACATTAATCTCAGACAATCTACTTCCTGAATAAATAGAAAAGATTTTTTTGTTGTCTTTAATGATTTGACTAATATCAACTTTGCTTTTATCTCCTTCCTCTAATAAAGGATGTCCTGTAAATGTTGATTGAATACCTTCTTTATCAAAGTATTTTTTTTCAAAAGGAAATAATAATAAAACATGATCTAAAAAGGATTTAAGTTGCTTAACTCTATGTTCCCTCCAAACCCAAACCTGTGGAGCTACAAAATGAATTGTTTTTATGCTCGGATCTATTTTTTTAACTTCTTTTGCTACACGTAAGGTAAAATCAGGACTGTCTACTGAAAGTAAAATATCAGGTTTAAATTTAAGAATTTCTTTTACTGTTTCGTTTATTTTGCTCTTAATTTTAAAAACATTTAATATAACTCTTGTAAATCCAAGATATGTAACTTCTTTTAAATCATAAAGAGACTTAATGCCTAAAGCTTTTAGATGCTCGCCGCCAACAGATAAATATTCTATGTCTGATCTTGAGTTTTTAAGTTGGGCAACAACTTTTGAGGCTAATTTGTCTCCTGAAGGTTCGCCAGTTAATACAAATATCTTTTTCATTTATACATTCTCCAGAGCTCGCCGTTATCAGACATCATATAAAGCTCACCTGTCTCTTTATGTATCTTTATATCTCTAATTCTTCCAATTTTCCCTTTGAAAATAATTTCTTCGTTAATAAATTCCTTCTCTTTAAATTGAATTTTTCTAAGAGATTCATCTCTTAATGATGTAATTAGTGCATCACCATTCCATTTTTCAAACTCTTCACCTTTATAAATTGCTATCGCGCTTGTTGCTATTGAAGGCACCCAATATTTAATTGCTTTAGTGAATCCAGGTTTCCATTTGGGTCCAATTTTTAAACCTGAATAATTTGTTCCTCCCCATCCTAAAATTTTCCATCCATAATTTTCACCGTAATTTGCAGTACCAAACCAATCTCCACCTCTTGCACCATGGTTACTTAGATAAATTTTATTATCAAAAGGAGATAAGGCCATGCCCTGAGGATTTCTAACTCCTATTTGAAAAATTTCAGGTAACCAATTTTTTTTATTTTTAAATTTTGGATTATCTTTTGGAATAGAACCATCAAGGTTTATTCTGATTATACTGCCAGGATGTTTTGTAGGATCTTGGGCTATCATGCCTTTTCCTCTTTCGCCTACGGTAATATAAAGATGTTTATCTTTTATAACTAATCTTGAACCAAAATGATAACCTGAGTCTATTGGAGGTTCAGCTCTAAAAATATTTTTAAACTCAATATTTGTTTTATTAAATTTACCTTTTGCGACTGAAGTACTTGCCTTCCAATCTCCTCTATTTTCAGAATATGAAATATAAATTTGTCCATTACTATATAAAACATCAAGCAATCCTCCTTGCCCGACTTCTAAAACTGAAAGAT
>CACDNJ010000021.1 GCA_902554135.1 uncultured Pelagibacteraceae bacterium
TATCGACAAACTCATTAAAATTATTAAAGAGAAGCTCTCTAAAAAATTCATGAAATCTAATAACGTCCTAGTAACCAGAGAAAGACACAGAGCCAAGTTAAATGCGGCTCTTAAGCAAATAGAGAAGTTCCTAAAGAAGGATCAATCCAAAGAGATCGAGACAGCAGCCGAAGACCTTAGATTGGCTACTAGACATCTAGGCAGTATCGTAGGAAAGGTCGATGTAGAGGAGATATTAGGGGCTATTTTCCAGGATTTCTGCATTGGCAAGTAAAAAAGTCAATAAAATAGCCATTTATTCACAATAAAAATAATCAAGATTAGCTATTGAAAAAGCCAAGGTCAAGCAGTATATATGCAATATGATTTATGTAGTTAAAAGAAAAAAACCGAATTCAGAGTTAATTAGGACTTTAAGAAAATCTATTAATTTGTCCCAAGAAGCTCTCTTAGCTGAAATGAAAAAGGAAGATATCAGGATTGCTCGAAGTACTTATCAAAAAATGGAGAAGGGCAAAGAAACTCAAATAATATATTTTGAAGAACTTATAAAATTTTACACAAAAAGATTACCAATTAATCATAAATATAGAAAAATAAAAATAGATGATTTATTTTTAGCGCCAAAGAAAAAAAATTTAAAAGCTACCAAAAAAGAGGCAGCAAATGCTTTGAAAGTGAAAGAAAACAAATTTGTTGGTGCACTACAAGATGTTGAACAGGTAGTTATGTACAAGGTATCGAGCTTTGATGATGTAATTAAAAATATTTCAGCCTCTTCAAAAAGAAAATTCTATTACAAAGTTGATAAATCATATGAAGATGAAAAATTCGAATATGATCTAGGCGGAAAAGTCACTAAGAGCGCTTCTACAAAATCAGCTATAAAAAGCATTGTTAACCAAATAGATTTTTTCAAAAGCAAACCAAATTTAAATAACGAGAATTTTGGTAGTACAAAAAATGAATTTGAGAAATTAGATGAAGTGGCTAATTTTTCAAAAGATATAAGATTGTTAAATAGAAGGGGAATTTCACTATATGTGGGATTATTATATTTACCTCAATATCAATGGAAGCCTTTAAGTTCTCATCCAGGTAATATGGATTATGAATATAAAGTAGGAAAAACAATTTATACTATCTTTTGTTTTAAAGATGATCTTCGTAGAGATTTAATTTTTCATTATGAAAATGTTTGGCCAGAAGACCTATTGAACCATTTTCTTAAAAAAGAAAAAGTGTTTAAGTTAGATTCGAGCGATGATCATGAAATTCGAGAAGTTGAAGATGCAATACAAATGTTCCAAGAAGAAATTAAATATTTCCCTGGAATAGATGACTCGAAGGTAGAATTTGATCATGATTTAAGGGGTAAAGAATTATCAGATAGTGAACTTTATGATGACTCAGTGCCTATGCCTGATGATGAGATACCGTTTTAATAGAATTGCAGTTCGTACCCTGGGGCACGAACCACAATAGATTGTAATCCAGGTATGTTTTATACCACAATCTTTTAACAAACAAGTCCCCAGGAGAAAAAAGGAAAACCATGAAAAATGGTAACAAGAAAGGTGTGTCTATTATTAAGAAAGAAGTGTTGGCGCAGAAGGTAGGCGATAACAAGGTAGATACATTTTATACGAATGATAATGGAGATTTTATTGTTCGAAGAGCCATCATAGAAAATACATCTAGGATGGTAAATTTTGAAGAATGGCAATGGGAAACAATGTTTCATTTTCAAAATTTAGTAATCAATGAACTCGATGATTGGGAAGCTACAACAAGTAACTCAGCTAAAGACTCATTGATATGTGCTTCTATGTCAATCAAGACATTATCTAACGATAGCTATATCCCTAAGGTTAGCGTGCTTTTAGAAGCTAAAACAAAGGGAAGAAAGGAGAAATGTTATGCAAGGAAACTTACTAAGCATTAGTGGCGGCCCAACACTTAAGTCGCTAAGAAGATTGAAACGAAAGTCTCATTTTTTATTAAATAAGCCTTCAGTTTCGATCCGATACAATTATATTTATTTTAGTGCGAGTTCATTTGAAAAAATGGACATAAATAAATATAAAAACGTTGGGTTTTCTATAGAGGATGGTGTCGAAATTGAAGAGGCGCTAAGACTTTATATTGTGCCTAACAATGAAGAAGAAAGTGATATTAATTGTCCTATCAACATTAATAAATCACGTTCACAATTTAGTGTTGCGAGCACCACTTCAATTGTAAATCAAATACCAAGGTTAAGAATGTTGTTGGCTAAAAAACGGCAAGAAAGAAGAATCTTTCTGCAGTTCGATGATGTGCTTAAGCTTTGGTATATTCCATTAGTACCGCAGTTTGAGTATCGCTCAAAAGATTTTAAAAATTTAGGAGATGCAAAAGGCATTTACCGATTAATTTTTAAAGGCGATATACAATACATTGGCGAAACTAATAACATCGCAAGAAGAGTACATGAGCACTTAAAACATCAAGAAATTAAGTTTGATGAAGTGCAGTATTCGATACTTAGCAATGTTAAAGATGACGAAAGAAGAAATTGGGAAGCTTTCCATCTTGATAAATATGTTAAAGAAACAGGTTTGCTTCCTCCACACAATCGGATTAAAGGAAAATCAAACTAAGTATATTTTGAGGGGCTTAAGCCCCTCAAAACCAATAAAATACAGCTTGTAAATTTGTTTTTCATCGATACATTTGCTCTATGAGCAATAAAATGACCTTTGATGTAGCTGTAATAGGCGGTGGACACGCTGGATGTGAGGCTGCGGCAGCATCGGCCAGAATGGGCGTAAATACTGGTCTTTTTACACATAAAATAGAGACCATAGGTGAAATGTCGTGTAATCCGGCCATAGGAGGACTGGGTAAAGGTCACTTGGTTCGTGAAATTGATGCCTTGGACGGAATTATGGGTGATGTAGCCGATAAATCAGGAATTCAGTTTAGATTATTGAACAGAAGCAGAGGTCCAGCAGTCAGAGGACCACGAACTCAGTCAGATAGAAAGCTTTACAAGAAATATATGCAGGATCTATTACTTAACTATCCTAATTTAGAAGTGATAGCCGATCCTGTTGTAAAATTCATTTTCGAGAAAGATAAAATTAAAGGTTTCATTTGCCAAAGTGGAAAAGAGGTAGTGTGTGGTCAGCTAATTCTTACCACAGGAACTTTTTTAAATGGTTTGATACATATAGGGGAAAAACAGATACCAGCTGGAAGATATGATGAAAAACCTTCTACAGGATTAAGTGAACAATTAGAAAAATTTAACATCAAAATTGGAAGACTCAAAACAGGGACACCTCCAAGGTTAGATGGAAGAACTATTAATTATGACAATCTAGAAATGCAAGCAGCCGACAAGGAACCGTATTTTTTTTCATTCCTAACAACGAAGGCTATCAATAAGCAAATTAGTTGTGGTGTGACATATACTAATGACTCTGTACATAAAATTATAAGTGACAACATTTCAAGAAGCGCAATGTACTCTGGGAACATTAAAGGGGTAGGCCCAAGATACTGTCCATCTATTGAAGATAAAATTGTTAAGTTCAAGGAAAAACAAAAACACCAAATTTTTTTAGAGCCAGAAGGTCTGGACGATCATACAGTTTACCCGAATGGAATTTCGACTTCCCTGCCAGAGGACGTTCAGCTTAAAATATTAGCTAAAATAGAGGGTCTGGAAGACGTCAAAATGGTAAGAGCAGGATATGCCATAGAGTATGATTATGTGGACCCAAGGGAGCTAAAAGCGAGTCTAGAAGCCAAAAAAATAGAGTCTCTTTTCTTGGCCGGTCAAATTAATGGGACAACAGGTTATGAGGAAGCAGCAGCCCAAGGATTAATAGCCGGAATTAACGCTGCTCTAAAAATTAAAAAAGGAGATGAGTTTATTTTAGACAGATCAAGTTCATACATTGGAGTGATGATAGATGATCTTATCACGAAGGGTGTTTCTGAACCCTACAGGATGTTTACGTCTCGAGCTGAATACCGATTATCATTAAGAGCAGATAATGCAGATCAAAGGCTTACGCCTATTGGTATAAAAATGAATTTAGTAAAAGATGATAGAAAAAAATTATTTAATGAGAAAAGAAAAAAAATAAATAGTCTAGAAACCTCTTTATCGAAAAAATTTATAACACCAAACGCTGCTGCGAAACACTCAATTAAGATTGCGATGGATGGAGTCAAAAGATCTGGACTAGATATTTTGGGAATAAAAAATGTTAATTTAAATCATGTAAGATGCATTTGGGCTGATATACCCTATTATGGACACTCTATTGATGAGCAAGTTGAAATAAATGCCCATTATTCTGGCTATTTACCAAAACAAGAAAGCGATATTAAAACTTTCAAAAAAGATGAAGGCTTAGTGATACCTGCCGAGATCGATTATGATTCTTTTAGTGGACTCTCTAATGAAGTTAAGTCGAAATTGAAATTGATTAGGCCAAAGACCTTAGGACAGGCCCTGAGGATCGATGGAGTGACCCCAGCTGCAGCAATAATTTTATTAGGAGCTATAAAAAAAACAAAACACAGGGTTCCAGCCTAGAATCCTCATGAATTCTAGTGAATCTAAGGTAAAATCAAAGCTATTTTTAGCTAAAAATCTTAATTTTAATGATAAAAAGCTGGAACTTATCGAATTATTTGTGGAAGAGGTTCTAAATTATAATCAAAAGTATAATTTAATCTCACGTAGCTCTGAAAAAGACATTTGGAACAGACATGTTCTCGATTCTGCTCAACTAGTTAAACACATAGATCATAAAAATTTTAATAGCTTGGCTGATTTAGGCACAGGAGGCGGTTTTCCTGGAATTATGTTATCTATTTTTTATAGCGATATTCTCACGTTTCACGTGAAACTTTATGAAAAATCTAAAGTCAAAGTTAAATTTATTAAATCCATTATAGATAAATTAGGATTAAAAAATGTATATATGTATGAGAATGATTATCAATCTCATATATTAGATACAGACTACATAGTTTGTAGAGCATTCAAGAAGCTACCTGAAATATTAAGAATTTCACGTGAAACTGTGAAAAAACCTCACAAACTGATTGTTATGCTAGGAAAGAGTGCACAGGATGAATTAAATAAAGCTTCAAAGGGTATGATTTATAAGTATAAGCTAGTACCCAGCATCACAGAGAGTGATTCAAAAATACTTTTAGTTGATGCTACAAAATAAATTGTGGCTGGATCTATAATATCAGTAATAAATCAAAAGGGTGGAGTCGGAAAAACTACGACTGTTATAAACCTAGCAACAGCTTTAGCAAAAAAAGGAAAAAAAATCTTAGTAATCGATCTGGATCCTCAAGGCAATGCCACGACTGGTTTGGGCAAGTCAAATAATGATGAAGAGAAAAGCATCTACAATGTCCTTATAGGCAAGACATCCGCTCAGAGTGCAATTCAAGAAAGTAGTGTGCCTGGCCTGGACCTTATAGGATCAAATGTGAATCTATCTGGGTTAGAGGTTGAAACAGCAAATGATGCCAATAGAGCCTTCCTGCTAAAAGAGATTTTAAACAAGGGAAATGAGTCATGTTTTAAGAAGTATGAGAATATTTTTATCGACTGTCCACCTTCTTTGAGCTTGCTAACAGTTATGTCTTTAGTCTCTGCAGATGAACTACTAATACCTCTCCAAACAGAGTTTTTTGCATTAGAAGGAATCACGCAGCTAGTTAAAACGATCGATAGAATAAAGATTAATCTGAATCCAGGACTTGGGATCAGAGGAGTCCTTCTTACTATGTTTGATAAACGAAACAAACTATCGTCACAGGTAGACGTTGAGGCTAGGAAGCATTTTAAAGACAAAGTCTACAAAACTGTTGTGCCGAGAAATGTCAGATTATCCGAAGCTCCGTCTCATGGGATGCCATGTTTGATTTATGATAAAAATTGTTCGGGCAGCAAATCTTACATAAATTTAGCAGAAGAGTTTATTAGTCAAAGCAATCAATCCATGGGTAGTGCAGCATGAATGCAGCAAAAAAAGGTCTTGGGAGAGGATTATCTGCCCTATTTGGTGATATTGAGAAAAAATCAGGGTCAAATCAAACCCAGGCAAATAAAATTCCAATAGCTGATTTACAGCGCAACAAATACCAACCGAGGATCATATTTGACGAAAAAAAACTTGCCGAACTATCTTTATCCATAAAGGAAAATGGGGTTATTCAGCCAATAGCGGTGCGTCCTAATAAATATGAACCTGGGAAATACGAGATTGTTGCCGGGGAAAGACGATGGTTAGCTGCTCAAAAAGCAGGTCTGAATGAGGTACCCGTAGTTGTTTTGGACATCGATGATCAGAAAAGTTTAGAGATTGCAATAGTTGAAAATGTTCAAAGACAAGATTTAAACGCGATTGAAGAAGCCAAAGGTTACCAAAGACTGATTAAGGAATTTGGTTATGATCACGAAAAGATTTCAAAATTTATGTCTAAAAGTAGAAGTCACATAAGTAACACATTAAGACTACTGACACTTCCACAAGACATAATTAGCATGATCGAAGAAGGATTATTGTCAGCTGGTCAAGCTAGACCTCTTATCGGACTTCCTAATTCTAGTACTATTGCTGAAAATATTGTTAAGAAGAAATTTAGTGCTAGAGAAGTAGAATCGTTAATAAAACAGAAAAAAACATCTAAAAAATCTAAAAAAACAGAAGATCCAAATATCACTTTTGTTCAGAATGAAATTGAAAGTAAATTGGGTATGAATGTTCAGATAATAAATAAAAAGAATAACTCTGGTAAACTAATAATTAACTATTCGTCTTTAGATCAGTTTGAACTTTTATCTAAAAAACTTAGGAAGTAGAAGCTGCTTTATTACAAAGGTTTACAATTAGATTTTTAATTAAGGTATTATTGTTTGAATTCATTTTTGTTTTTATTAAAATTTCTGTATCAAACAGCATTTTTTTTGCTTCTTCTAATTTTTTAAGGTTCCAATTTTTAATTTGTTTATAAAAAATTGGTTTGTCCTTCCAAAAAATAGGTGGTCTTAAGCTATCAATAGCTTTTTCAATATTTTTATCTTTTTCATATTGGTTATTTAGATCACAGAGCTTTTCTATCCTGTGGCTTAACGCATTCAGGTAAAAATAGGCATCCTCATTTTGAAGAATTGCATTTCCTAGATTTTTGTTTAAATTTTCTTTTTCAGCCCCAAAACATGCATCTCTAACATTGTTAAAGTCTAAATTATTAGCGTTATTCAACACTTCTAGAAGCCTCTCAAATTTTATTTTTTTATCCAAAAAAAGAGCTTTAATCTTATCAATTTCATAAGATAAGGTTTTTCTATCTAGTCCAGAGTTATTAATAAGAAAATTTATGGTTTGTTGACTTAATCCTGAATAATTAGGAAGTTTTTTCCTTAAATATTCAGCAAGTGTTCTTTCGTTGTCTTGATAGCAAGCAATAATTCCTATTTTTTTTTCTTTTTCAAAAATTTGTCTAATAGCTGATTTTTTTTCTAAATTTTGTCCAAACAAGAATATTTTTATATCAGGATTCGGATTTTCTAAAATCTTAATAAGATTGTTTTTAATCTTATCTGAGATTTCATTTATGAAAATAATTTTTTTATTATTAAACAGGGATGTATTATCTATTTGTTCGTCCAAAAGTTTAGAATTCTTTACAACCTCATTCTGATCAAAATTAATTTGTTCGTGTTCTTTAAAATGTTGTTTTATCTGTTCCTTAATATCATCTTTCATTCCAATATTCTCTCCATATATTAAAAAGGCAAAATATTTTTCAATTAAGGTTATGTTTTTTTCAACTATAAAACTTTTTAAAATCATTTTTCTTGATAAATTAAGTTTAGTTCAATTTGTATTTCATTAGCAACTGATTCGATCATATTTTTAACAACTTTTTTTTCACTGTTAAGAGTATCTAAATATACATCGGATGCTCCATAACTTTGCTGTCTGGAATAAACCTTTGAAAATACAATTTTACTATCAATATCACTGACGGCAGTGATATCAAAATTTATAGTTACTCCGTACGTTAATATTTTTCCAGCTTGACTTTTGTCTACTACATTTGTTTTTTTGTTAGATTTTATAGTTAAAGTTAAACTATTTTCTTCTTTTTTTGTGGTAATTAAATTATTTTTTAGCAATCCACCAAGTCTTTTGTTGCCCTCTAAAATAAATTTAGTAATTGTAAATTTCTGGTTTTCTTTATTTAAGATGGGTTCGTAACCACAGCTTAATAGAAAACAAGATGTTAATAGTAAGAATAAAATTTTATTAAATTTATAAATTTTCATGTAGTGATAAAGTTTATGATTTTATTTTTAACAAATATACTTTTAACTATTTTTTTATCTTTTAAATTCTTTTCAATATTTTCAACTTTTTTTGCTTCTTTGATAGCTTCTTCTTCGGCAAGATCCTTTTTTGCTGAAATTAAGCCTCTTTTCTTTCCATTAACCTGAATCACTATCGTAACCTTGTCATCAACTAGAAGAGACTTTTCTATTTTTGGCCATTCAATTTTTGGATAGAAATCTTTTCCTTCAAGTTTAGAAAGGCATTCACATGATAAATGAGGTGTAAATGGCATCATGGCTTTCATAAGATTGGTTTGAGATTCCAAAAAGCATTGATTGCTAACGCTTTTTTCAAGGTTTTCTTCCAGAAAACGAACAGTTTCATAAATGTTTGCAATAGCCACATTTAGCTGAAATTTTTCAATTAAATTTGTAATTTTGAATAGGTATTTATTAATTTTTACAAGGAAATTTTTTTCATCTTCAGCAGAAGATTTTTTATTTTTTCTCTCTACAATTTTATTAGTTAGCAACCAAACTCTCTGAATAAATTTATGTGCCGCTGCTACCCCTTCATTTGACCATTGAATATCTCTGTCTGGAGGACTATCAGAAAGCATGAACCATCTTATGGCATCTGCTCCATAAATTTTAATCATACTTTCAGGATCAACAACATTTTTTTTAGATTTTGACATAGCTTCAGGTGGACCAACAGTTACTTTAGATTTATCGATTTTTTTTATTTCTTCTGGACTTAACCAATCACCTTTTTCATTTTTATATGTTTCATGACAAAC
>CACDNJ010000022.1 GCA_902554135.1 uncultured Pelagibacteraceae bacterium
ATATCGTTAAAGGTAGTGAAAACCATTAAAGAAATTAATAAAAAAAGACCGATTCGAAAAAAGCCCTCTTGAGTTTTTTGTGATAAAGGACGGCCTAATACTTTTTCAAATAAGAAAAACATTAAATGACCTCCATCTAGTAAGGGTATTGGAAATAAATTAATAAGCCCTAAACTTATCGATATATAGGCAATTGTACTAATAAAAGCCAATAATCCAAACTCAGCCACCTGTCCAGAAATTTTAGCTATTTTTATTGGTCCACCAAGTTGAGATGTGTCAGCTTTACCAAAAATTAAAGACCCTACATAACTTAGTGTAGTTTTAGATACAAACCAAACCTCTTTAATTGAATAATATATGGCTGTAGCCGGTCCAAGTTTTTTTTGATTAATTTCACTTGTTGCTGGAGTAATTGAAATACCTATTATTTTCTTTTTAACCAAATTTCCGAATATATCTTTGGACTCAATAAACTTAGTGTCTGTTTTAAATGTAATTTCTCTATCATTTCTTAAAACAGTTATATCAATTGTACTAGACGAGGAGGTGTTTATAAAAGTAGATACTTCTCTAATACTTAAAACTTTATTATTATCTATCCCAACTATAACGTCATTTTTTTGTAAACCTGCTTTTTCTGCAGGACTGTCTATAGATACTTGGCTTATTTTTGCTGGTGTAAAATCCTTGCCAACAAACATATAAATGCACGAAAAAATTAGGATCGCTAACAAAAAATTTGCCAAAGGTCCACCAAACACAATAAGTGCTCGTTGATAAAGAGGTTTTATTGTAAATAGTTTCTTTTGATCGTTTTTACTATATTTTTTTAAAATTTCAGCTTGTTCTGCCTGACTAAAAACATTTCTGTCTCCAAAAAACTTTACATATCCACCTAATGGAATTAAACAAAATTTCCATCTTGTTCCACTTTTGTCGTTAAAACCAAAAATTTCTTTTCCAAAACCTATGGAAAAATCTGTAACACCTACACCGTATCTTCGTGCAAAATAATAGTGTCCATATTCGTGAACAAAAACCACTACAGTTATAAGAATTATAAAAGGTATGATAAAACTCATTGTTCCCAAGGTCCTCTTTTTTTATTTATCTTTTTAACTATGTTTCGATAATTTTTCTTTTTAGTTTTTTTATTAAAAAACAATATCAAAATTACACCTGAAATAAAACCGCCTATATGTGCGGCATACGCAACTCCTCCTCCAGATGAAGATGTCATGAAAGAATTTATAAATTGCAAAATAAACCAAAAACCAAGAACATACAGTGCTCTAATTTTTATTAATTGACTAAAAAAACCAAAAGGTATTAAAACTAAAACCCTGGCATTAGGATAGTTGATTAAGTAAGCGCCTAAAACTCCACCAATTGCTCCGCTTGCACCTATCATAGGAATTTGAGAATTAATATCCATTAATACCTGTGACATTGCAGCTCCTACTCCGGATACAAAATAAAAAATTACAAAATTTAAAGTTCCCAGATCATCTTCAATGTTATCTGCAAAGATCCATAAATAAAGCATATTTCCAATTAAATGCATCCATCCACCGTGCATAAACATAGAGGTAAAAATAGTTCCTACAGGAGAAATTTTGAAAAGATCACTAGGCAGCTGATCAATTCCCATTAGAACTGATGGTATTAGTCCATATGAATAAGTAAAATCTCTCAATTCACTTTCACTTAATCCAAGCTGAGCCAAAAATATAACTACACAAAAACCTATAATTCCGTAACTAACAATGGGTTTAGAACTGGTTGGGTTATCATCTTTTAAAGGTATCATTTTTCTTTATATCTATGCCTTTTTAGTTGATTAATGGATATTTTAAACATTTGATTTAATCAACCTATAATTGTACAATTATCGCCATGAGCGAAAAAACTTCAGTTCTGCTATCTGATGTTACGATAAAAGGTAACATAGTAGAAAAAGAAAAATTGATGACTGACTCAAAAATTGAAGGAGATGTAACTGCCGACTCTCTTCAAACTTTTGAGAGTTCAAAAATAACTGGTAATATCAGTTCTTCAAATGTCAGCTTAGGGGGAGCTTTAAAGGGGAATATAAATTCCGATAGAGTTAGAATTAAATCAACTGCTGATGTAGACGGTGTATTAAATCAGAAGAATCTTTCTATAGAAGAGGGAGCAAAACTAAAAATAAAAGCTGAGACGTACTAACTCAGAATTTCCACTCACTCACTTTACTAAATAAAAAATTTCTAAAAGCTTTAACCTTGCCAACATTTTTTAAGGATTGAGGATAAACAAAATGAGCTTCTGTTAAAGGGCCTTCTACATCGGGAAGAACTTTTGTAATGTTTGGAACATTGACTGTTATATAGTCAGGCAAAGCTGCTAGACCAACTCCACTTTGTACTGCAAGCAACAATCCATAAACGCTATTAACTTTCATAACCGGTTTTCTTTTTTTGTTATCTTTTGTTCCTAATTTTAAAGCCCAATCTGGATTAAAAACTGGAGAAGGAGCTCCTCTTCCATACGTTATAAAATTGTGTTTATTTAAGTCAGATAATTTTTTTGGGTGTCCATTTTTTTCCAAATATTTTGTTGATCCATAGATATGATAGTGAAGATCAATTAATTTTTTTTGTATATAATTTAATTGCTTTGGTCTTCTCATAAATATTCCAATATCAGCTTGCCTTGTACTTAGGTCTAGTTCTTTATCATCAAAGATTAATTCAACTTCGATGTCAGGGTGTAAGGTCATAAATTCTTGAATTCTTGGAGTAAGCCAAGTAGTTCCAAAACTCACCACAGTAGTTACTGTTAATTTTCCATGAATTTTATCTTTTTCATCACTTAAGGTTGCTTCCACATCTTTTAATTTTGAAATAACCTCATTTGCGGTTTTATATAAATATTCTCCATTAGTTGTAAGAACTAAACCTCTTGCATGTCTTTCAAATAGATGGATTTTTAATTCATTCTCCAAAGATTGAATCTGTCGACTAATAGCAGATTGACTTAAATTTAATATAGTCGATGCATTAGTAAAACTTCCAGCTTCTGCTACTGTATGAAAAATTTTTAATTTATCCCAATCCATAAACTACTTGTTTGGATTAACCACAACCCTTCCAAAAATTTCGCCTTTTAACATTTTTGGATAAATTTTAATCAAATCTTCAAGGGAGTGTTCTTTGGTTAAATTTTTTAATTTATTAAAATCCACTAAATTTTTGGCTTCATTCCACGCAAATTCTCTACGTTTTATGCTTGATGCTGAAGAATCTATTCCCCACAATTTAACTCCTCTAATTATAAACGGCATAACACTTGTATTTAGTTTAATACCTCCCGCGTTTCCACACGCAGCAACAATTCCGCTTGGTTTTGTTTGTGCCAAAATTTTAGTTAGAGACTCTCCACCTACAGTGTCTACCACTCCATCCCATATTCCTTTTTCTAACAATTTACTTTCACCCTGAAATTCTTTTCTGTCTATAATATTTTTTGCTCCTAAATCTTTTAAATAATCATGTTTATCTTTTTTTCCAGTAACTGCATGAACATGGTAACCCATTTTTGATAAAACCATCACCGCAATGCTTCCCACTCCGCCAGTTGCACCTGTAACAAGTACATCTTTTACTTTTTCACCCATCAATAGTTCTTCTCTAGCTTTTATTGCAAATGAACATAAAAGTGCTGTAAATCCAGCTGTTCCCATCATCATTGTCTGTAAATTTGTTAATTCTTTAGGGGCTTTAACTAAGAAAGAAGAGTTAACTTTAGCATAACCAGCAAAACCACCAAAATAAACCTCGCCTACTCTAAAACCGGTTAAAATTATTCTATCGCCTTTTTTAAATTTATCATCTTTGCTTTCTTCTACAGTTCCTGAAAAATCAATTCCTGGAACAAATGGATATTTTTTTACAATACGACCACCATTATTTAGTATTAGAGCATCTTTGTAATTTAAACCTGAATAGTCAATCTTGATTAGAACGTTTCCATCTTTAAGAACATCCGTACTTAACTCCCTTATATCTCTTGTGAATTTTTCCTTTTGGTTGTCGATTACGATGGCTTTGAATTTTTTTGACATTAGTTTGCTACCTTAAACTAATTTTTATCTGTAATATACCTTAAAAATCTATTTTGAAAACTTAGATCATTTTTAAATTTTCCTAAAAAACAATTGGTAACTGTAGTAGCTTTTTCCTTTTTAATTCCTCTCATAGTCATGCATTGGTGTGTTGCATCTATCGTGACTGCTACCCCTTCTGCATCAAGACCTTCCATTAATGAATTTGCAATTTGAATCGTAAGTCTTTCTTGGGTCTGAAGTCTTTTCGAAAAAACTTCTACTGTTCTTGCTAGTTTGCTTAAACCAACTATTCTTTTACTTGGCAAGTAAGCTACATGAGCAACACCAATAATAGGGGCCATATGGTGTTCGCAGTGACTTGATATAGATATATTTTTTTGTAGTACCATATCGTCATATCCTTTTATATCACCGAAAGTTTTTCCTAATTCTGATTTATGGTCCTGGCTATACCCTTTAAAATACTCTTTAAATGCTTTTACAACTCTTCTAGGAGTTGATACCAAACCTTCCCTGGTTGGATCTTCTCCAATCCACTTTATTATTGTCCTAAAAGCTTCTTCTGCCTGCTTATCGGTAATCTCAGATTTGCTGCCTTGTATTATTTTATCTGTATTTTTAACAATTTTCATTTTTCACAGCCTTCATATATAATAAATTTCATTAATGCAAATTGCTATTCTACTATTTTTTCATTAATTTAATCAAATGTTTAAAAAAAGAGAAAATGTCGCTGCTATAGAAGAAGGTAAATTATTATCGCCTAAATTTGATAAGGATGGACTTATTCCTGTTGTGACTACAGATTGTAAGACTGGAGAGGTGCTGATGCATGGCTATATGAATGCGGAAGCACTAAAAAAAACAATTGAAACCAAGGAAGCCTATTACTGGAGTAGATCGAGAAAAGAAGTCTGGCATAAAGGTAAAACAAGTGGCTTTATTCAAAAAGTTATTGAAGTTAGAATTGACGATGACCAGGATTCTGTTTGGATGAGCGTAGATATTGGTGATGGAGCGAGTTGTCACGTTGGATATAAATCTTGTTTTTATAGAACTATTCCTCTCGGAAAAATTCAAGATTCTGAAAAAGTAGAAATGGAATTTAAAGACAAGAAAAAGAAGTTTGATCCAAATATTGTTTATAAAGGCAAACCTAATCCTACAAAAATATAAAATTTTACTTATTAAATAACATTACAATTAAGATTAGTAATAAAGCTTGGATGAACCAGCATGTTACTACTACACCAAAAGCTTTCCATAAACTTTTATAATCAAGAGCTTGTCTTACTCCGACAACCATGCATGCAAGCATCCAAAAAGACGAACCTATAAAAGTTACGGTCATTAACTCTGGGGTAAAACCAAAAACTCTTATTATTCCTGGTGCGCTTGAAAAACCAATTGTTCTTAATAATTCACCGTGATCACTTTTTGTTTCTTCGTCAGGAAATAATTTTGTACCAACTATATAAATGAGGAAAGCCCAAAAATACCAACTCACCAAAGAAAGAATCGGGCCTAAAATAAAATTGGAAACTCCTAGATGGATTGCTCCTATACCAGCTGCTAAACTTGACAAAACAACAACTGATGCAGCTTGAAAAGTAGCTGATTTATCATGTTCTACTTCTTCGTATAGATCAGGATCTATTTTAATTGCTCTATAGATTCTGTTTAAAAAATTTGATTTCATTTATAACACGTAAGGTTCCGGAGCTTTTTTATTTTCCAACACTCTTTCAACGGCAAGACCACTTAAATCAATAGATTGGTATGAACCGGTTGTGATTAATTCTGTTAAAGCTCTACCGACACCAGGAGCTTGCATTAATCCTCTGCCGGTAAAACCTGATGCTATATATAAATTTTCATACTTGGGGTGTTTTCCTATAACGGCATTATTGTCTAGTTTATTACAGTCATAATACCCAGCCCAACCACCAGTTAGTTTTAATTTTTCAAAGATTGGAATCCTTTTTGCAAGAGCTGGCCAGACTAATTCTTCAAAATCGTTCCATTCCGGCTCTAAATCCTTTGCATCAAATTTTGATATGGGTGATCCTGCCAAATATTCTTTTCCTTCAGGTCTCCAATAAACCCCCGTGGTAAAATCAGAGGTTAGAGGCATTTCCGGAATATGTTTTGGACAGCTAACTCTAAAAACTGTGTGTTTTTGAGGAACTACTGGAATATCCTTTAGTAATTCGTTTGTACAATATCCTACAGCAGAAATAATAACTTTTGCTTTTATCTCGGATATACTTTTTATTTCACCTTTAACAAACTCAGCCCCTAATTCTATAGATTTGTTTTTAAGTGCGTTATGAAACATGTGTGGATCCATCCAACCCTCTATTTGATTATCAGTGTATGTTACGGTTTCAATACCTTCATCATTAACGTAAGGAAAAATTTTTTTTAATTCACTACCTTTAATATTTTTTGTTCCAGCATCACAAGCTTTATGGTTTTTTAAAGCCTCGTACTGCTCAGGAGCATGTTCAGATCCAAATAAAAACAAATATCCATTTGGAACCACGCTTGCTGTAGGCTTGGGATTTTTTGAAGTTTTCAGCAATTCTGGTATTTGAAAAATAAATTCTCTAGCAAATTTTCCCAATAAAATGTTTTCTTTTTGAAAGAATTGTCTTCTAAAACCGCCCAAAGATAAAGGAAATGAAGCTTTTTTATAAGTTGGATCTCTTTCTATAACTTTAACTTTTCTTCCCTCTTTAGACAAAAAATAAGCTGAGGCTGCACC
>CACDNJ010000023.1 GCA_902554135.1 uncultured Pelagibacteraceae bacterium
AATTTTTTTCAATAAATTTAACAAATTTTAAATGCTCTGACGTTGGTGTAGAAATTATAAAGTAATCTGGGTTATATTTTTTTATATCTTCCATTTTATTAATTGTTTTGAAATGTAATTTTCTTTTAGAAAAAATTTTTAAATTAACAATATTAAGTTCTCTACTTAAGATATTTGCATGCCTTTCCCCGGCTGAGCCATATCCAATAACTAAAGCTTTTAAATCCATTTTGCTATTTTCTTAAATTATAAATATTATTTTGGTATCTTTTTTCATATCTACAAATTTTTAAATAAATTTTAGATGAAACTTGAGATTTAATGTATAATTTTTTTTCTAAATATTTTTTATAATCATATTTTTTTGGGCAATTTTCCCTTTTCAATATTTTTTTGGTTCTTCTAGTTTTTTTTGTATTTAAAAATTTACATATATTAGCTAAGTTTTTATGTGTGTTTTGTATAAAATCTTCATATGATAAAGTTAAGATGTTCTTGTTTCTTTTTACTTTTCTGTGATTTCTAATTGATTGTTCAATAATATCCAGAACTATATCAGTGCATTTTTCTAGGGAATTTTTTCTTTGCCAAGCTTTTTCTTTTCCAACGACATACCAAGGATATAATTTTTTGTTATATGAAATTAAAAGTCCTGCTGGCTGTAAATCACTTTGAAATCTGTGACCCCACCCCCTTTTATACCAAGAATATATTGTATCGAAAGGATTTCTGTAGATCTGTATTATTTTATAATTAAATTTAAATTTTTTAAAATGATTATAATGAACCATAACATCATGAGACATTAAGGGAAAATAATTTTTCGATTTTAAAATTTTTTTTATCGCCGTTGAACCTTCAGGATTTTTAAACCTGTTTTCATACATTTTTTTTCCCTGAAAATTTCTCGAGTTAGTTACATCACCCGGTCTAAAATTTTGTTTTCTTGCAATTAATTTATTATAACTCATTTCATTTAAAGTTTGAATTATGTAAGAGTTAGCAAAATCAAAACTGACTTTTTTAAGGTGTAAAGCAGCTAAAATATACTCTATGAACTCGACATATTCTACTTGTTCAAATTTTTTGAGTGATGGAATTATTTTTGATAGCATCATTTTTCCAGTTCTACTAATGCCATCAATTAAAAGATATTTTTGAGCTAAAATTTTTTGATGTGAAACTTTCATTTTCATTTACGCTGTTAAAGAAATTTTTTTTAACATATTTAAAAATATTTTGTTTTTATAATCATATTTAAAGCTAATTTGCGATTTGTTTAAAATTTTCTTCCATTTTTTGTTTTTAATTTTTAATAAGAAATCAATTTTTTTAAAAATTTCTTTTTTATTTTTTGAATATGTAAAAAAAATTTTAGTTTTTTTATTCATATATGGACTTTTCCACTTTTTCCTATATTTTGCCTTGATAAATAATCCTAAAACTCTTTTTTTTGTTGATAAAATTTCAGCTCCTAAGTTAGATGAAAGAAAAATAGTTAATTTTGATTTTGCGGCAAGTAAGTATCCTGGTTCTTTTACAATATCAATTAAAGGAGCATTTTTTTTAATAAAATTTTTTTCTTCTTCATAATTAATATTTTTTTTTTCTTTTCTTATGGAATTTAATGCTACACAAATTTTTACACCTTTTTGTTTTGCATAATCATTTAAAATTAGTAAAATTTTTTTTTGACATAAAGTTTGTATTTTCATCTTATGACTTCTAAACTCAGACACAAACATTATGTCATATTTGTGGGACTCATTAGTATATTTGTATTCATTATTTTTTAAAGAACCTGCAAGAATGAAGTTTGAATTAACATATTTTCTATATAAATTTTTCGAGTATTCATCAAAAACGAAAAAAAAATCACAAGATTTATTTTTAACACATTTTATTTGAGATATTTGTGTTTCATAATCTAATAGTGAGTTGTGTTGATAGACTAAAATTTTTGTTTTTGGATTGATTTTTTTAATTTTGAAAATTCTGTGATCAATTTCATGACTTATAGCTATTTTGGGGTTTAGTTTATTAATTAAGTTTTTAAAGTAAATGTCATATAGTCGATTGTTATTGTTACTAAATACTTTATTTATTAAAGATTTTAATAATATAAAAAAGTAAATATTTTCTCTATTCAGAGTAAAGGAATTATTAATATTTTTTTTAAAACAAATAAAACCATCGTCTAGAAAAATTATCTTTTTTGGTCTTATTGGCTTAAAGATTGTTTTTTTAGAAAAAAAAGTTTTTATTAAATAAAGCATTTAACAACTAAATTACGATATAATTTTATTTTATTGGATATTTGAGTTTCCAACTGTTTCCCTCAAATTTCCATAAATCTTTAGATCTCCAAGAGTCTGCCACTTGCCAAAAATGTGTTTCTGTTATGTCTAAATAATTTAAGAAATCTTTGAAATATTTTTTTGGAAACTCGCCCTCATATTTTTCGATTAATTTTAACGCTTCAACTCTGGTCAAGTGACCAGCTCTTATTTCGTGGGCCGTATCTTCAGTGCATCTGCCTAAACCAAATTTTATATATCTCATGTAGTAATGCATTCCATCCATTTTATCATCTAAACTTGCATACTTGGAGTATGTGCCTTCTGTTCTTTCTGGATTTGGAGAGAATCCAGTCTTTTCGGTAGCATAATAAAAATTCTCCTGAGGATTCCATTTTTTAAAATAAGAATAAAAATATTCTCCTTTTATACCTACCTCCTCAAGCTCATGATTACTTGGCATTTCGTAAAAACTCAGATCAGATTTTTTTATATCATCATTGCTTAAATAATCTTTATTTTTGACACCAAATTCTATTAACTCTTTAAAAGTTACACCTTTAAAGTATTGATTCTTAAATTCACTTACTGGTCTAAAGGGTCTATCTTTTTTTCTTGCAGCATCTGCCCCTGCATATTCTAACCCTCCATTCTCACCATAAAAAACTAGTTTAATTTTGAATTTTTTGGCAATTTTAAAAGGACATGCTTGCTGGCCAAGAACAAAAGTGTGAAAAGCATCACCCAATTCTTCAAAACATAGCCTAGATAGTTTTCTTTGTATAACGCCATCTGGTGTACATAAAATGTTTGTAAAACCCGCTTTTATTGCAGACTTAAAATTTATCCAGCCAATGTCAGTATACTCTAAAGGTGACCAAGTTACTGTAAGCGGATTCATATTGTATTTGTACTTGAGCTGATGTGCTACATATATAGAGTCTTTTCCTCCACTGCTTGGCACTAAAACATCCCAACTTCCATCATTTTTTCGATGTTGATTTAATAGTTCTTGTAATTCTCGCTCTCTCTCTTTCCAGTCGATTTTTTCTTTGTTTGCATTATTGATACAACCGCTACATATTCCTTGATCATTAAATATAATTTTAGGCCTCTGATTAGACATTGTACAAGATTTGCACCAAATAACTTTTTGTGGAAGTTTTGTTACCTGTTTTTCTAAATTAGATCTCTTAAATATTTTTGTCATTGAATTCTTTTATATTTTTTTTTAAATCAATTATCGAAAATGAACTTTCGTCATGTTGGTCTCTTTTTCCTTTTATATAATCTTGATTTCCTTCTGAATGAGATGAAAAAGATTTTTTTTTAAGATAATGATAATGAAAACAACTTGCTATAGCTACTCCACTTAATGGAATTTTTTTTTCTAAAATACTTATTATATCACCTTTGGATCCAACACCACCGGCTGCAACAATTGGTATATTGGACACCTCTATTACTCTTTGAATTAATTCTTCATTCATTCCTTGTCTCAATCCTTCGTTTTTAATTGAAGTTATTATTATTTCCCCAGCCCCTGCTTCTTCTGCCTCTCTCACCCAATCGATCACTTTTTTTCCACTAAAGTTTCTGCCCGAATCTGTGTAGGCATAATATTCATTTTCTTTTTTTTGGGTTTCAATTGAAATTGAAATAGTTGAGCTACCAAAAATATTTGATGCCTCCGATATAAGTTTTGGATTTTTTATTGCAGCACTATTTATAGAAACCTTATCTGCACCATTGTATAAAGATCTTCTTATATCATCTATATTTTTAATTCCACCTCCAACTGTAAGAGGTATAAAAATTTTCTTTGCCAATCTGTTTATTAGCTCTATCAAAGTATTTTGTCCGTATAAGCTTGCAACTACATCTACTAAATACATTTCATCTGCACCAGAAATAAAATATTCCTCAGCAAAATCTTCTGGTTTTCCAAGAACTCTTAGACCTTCTAAATTTATACCTTTGACTAAAGAATTGCCTTTAATATCAAGCTTTGGAATTATTCTTAAATTTGGATACATCAAGTTATTGGAAAAATCTCTTTTTTAATTTTTGAGTCAAAAGTTTTTTTTAATAAACTTATGATTAAAATATGTAAATATGAGGATTCATTAAATGGCGTTAAATTACATTTTCTTGAATTAAAAATCTTATCAGCAATTTTATTTGTTAGATTACTTTGAAAGGGAATTTTAAATTTTAATTTTTTATTTTTCTCAAAACAGATTTGTTTTTTTTCATCAATTAAATAATTTTGATTATGATTGAATATTCTTATTTTTACTTTGTCATCCTTAATTCTATTATCATAAAAGCTTATAAAATTTTTATTTTCATTTAAAAAATTTAGACTGCCTGAGATTTCATAATATCCTTCTCTTTTCGATTTATAAATTTTTTTATCAAGATTGATTAGATTTGGATATAACTTTTTTGAATTTGTTAAAAACTGAAATAAATCTAAATAGTGAATAATATTTGATGCCATGTTCCATCTTGAGCCTTTGACTTCCATATTAATTTTTTTATCATTAATTTTTCTTTTTAAATTCTGATAACTTTCGTAAATTCGCATAGGAGTATTTACCCAAATTTTTTTTTTTAGTTTTAAAATTTCTTTAAAATGTTTTTCTTGTAAAAAAACAAATTTTTCTAAAATAATAAAACTCACATTATTTAATTTGAGGATTTTTTTTAAAAGTAAATATCTGGACTTACTATCAGTTGAAAGTATTAATAAATCAATTTTTTTTTTTATTTTTTTTACAGTATTAAACTCCTGACAAACTTTAAAAGTATTATTAAAATTTAATTTTTTTTTTAGACTGTTAATTTTTTTTTTAGATTTGTCGATTAGTATTAAATTAATTTTGTATCTTGACTTAGATAATCCTTGAGCATGGCGCAAACCCATATTCCCGCAACCACATATAATTACATTTTTTTTCATTACTTCAGATCCATTCAGATAAAGAGTAGCCTTTTCGCAAAATCATCTGTCTTGCTTCCTGTAAACCATTTCCAACGAAATTTAATAAGTTTGCAGTTGCTACAGCATCTATTTTTTTATTTTTCAGTGCAGACAACAAATGTTTGTAATTACCCGCACCTCCAGAAAATATTATTGGTTTTTGAAAGTTTGATGGTAAGAATTTTAATATTTCTGTATCAAATCCATTTCCTGTTCCGTCTTTATCTATTGAATTAAGAAGTACTTCGCCAATTGGAAGGTTGCTAAGTTTCTTAAACAGATTGCTTGGATTAATATCTATATCCTGCGATCCATTTAAAATTAAGACTTTGATTTGATCTAAATGTTTTTTAAAATCAACTGATCCAACAATACACTGTTCACCAAAAGTTTGTGCAACAGCATGGATTAATTTTTCATCACTAAATAATTTAGAATTCATTACAAGTTTATCTGCTCCGGAGTCTATGTATTTTTTAGCTTTATCCAGATGGTCAATTTTTCCACCTACTGAAATAGGAATAAAACAGTTTTTAGTTAATGATTTGATAACTGAACAAAATTTATCTAAATTTTGTTTATTTCTAGAAACATCTAACAATATAATTTCATCTACTGATTTTACCATTAAAGAAAAGTTATAATTTGCTTCAAGCCATTTTAAATTTCCAATCTTTTGTAACCTGAAATTTCTACTTAAAAAAAAATTTGTTCCCTGGTGTAATAACGTAAATATTATTCTTTTTTTTAACATTAGGTGAGGTTTAAAAAATTTTCTAAAACCCTTAAGCCATTTGATTGACTTTTTTCAGGATGGAATTGAGTAGCAAAAATATTATTTACATTAAATGATGATAAGAATTTTATCCCATAATTTGTACAAGAAAAATCTCCTTTAAAGTTTTCAACCAACATTCTATATGAATGGGTAAAATAAAAATCATGTTTCTTTTCTATACCTCTTAGCAATTTATTTGATTTGCTAAAAAGTAAATTATTAAATCCTGCATGTGGTATTTTGTTTCTTTTTGTCTCCTTCCAATTAAACTTTTCAACTTTATTTTTGATCAGATTTAAACCCTTTGTATATCCATTTTCTGTACTTGATTTTCCTAGTAATTGCATACCTAAACATATACCCAGAATAAAAGAATTATTATTTTTTAAATTATAATAAATAGCTTCATCTATTTTCTT
>CACDNJ010000024.1 GCA_902554135.1 uncultured Pelagibacteraceae bacterium
TCATTTAATAGGAGCCTTTTTAGTTTTTATTGGTGTTTATGTTGCAAAAAAAAATTAAATTTATGTTTACAGCTTTAGCAATAATAATTTTATGTTACTTGCTTATCGTTGTTTTTGTATTTTTCTATCAAAGAAATCTGTTATACCATCCATTTGAAAATAATTATTCTACTGATAAAGCAAACTTTTCTTATGAAGAGGTTTTTATACCAGCATCCAACGGAAATAATTTAAAAGGATGGCTTCATACAAAGGATCTTAATAGCAAAAAAACCTTAGTTTTTTTTCATGGAAATGCTGGTGACTTAAGAAATAGAATCTACAAACTCAATTTAATTAAAGATTTTGATATTAATTTTTTGATTGTTGCTTACAGAGGATTTAGTGGAAACAAAGGAAAACCCACCGAGATAGGTTTATATGAGGATGCTCGAAGTACATTAAATTGGTTAATAAACCAGAAGATCAGGGAAGATCAAATTATAATTTACGGGGAATCCCTGGGTACTGGGGTTTCAATTGAAGTTGCGCAAAATAAAAAATTTGCTGGAATTATTTTAGAATCACCATTTACATCGATGGTAGATGCAGGAAAATTTTACTATCCCTACTTACCCGTTTCCCTTTTACTGAAGGATAGATATGAAACTATAAAAAAATTAGAAAATATAAATAGTCCTATTTTAGTTATGCATGGAAAAAATGATAAAATAGTTCCTTTTTTCATGGGACAACAAGTTTTTGAAAAAGCTAATGAACCAAAATTTTCTTATTTTCCAGATAATGACGATCATATGATGGATTATGATGAAAATCTTATAGAAACTTTGGGTAATTTTTTTAAATCAATCTAATTTCAAAACCACTTTGTTGGATAATTCCGCTTTAAAATAATTTTATTTATAAAGACAGACATCAAGATTATTACAATCGTGCCAGTAATAACTGGGAATAAAACAAAATCAAAAGATACATCTGTAAATAAAACCACCAGAGGATTGGAAGCAGCAGGCGGGTGCATTACTTTTAGATAAACCATTAATGCTACAGCCACACCAACTGATAAACCTAGCGAGTAAAAAGAAAATCCAATTGTTTCATTAAAAATAATTCCAACTAGGACGGAGACTAAATGTCCAAAAAAAATACTTTTTGGTTGTGCTGTTTCTAAATTATAAAGAACAAAAACTAAAAAAACAGTTGCTCCAAAAGAAAACATTAGCCATACCCCGGCAGATGTTCTTAAAGTTAAAAATGCAAGAACCCCTATAACTAATGCTGCTGATACTCCTGATACAATTGGTTCTATATTTTTTGGTATTTTCATTTTTAATTTTTAACTAACATTTTAGTAAATTGATTTGAACTAAAAGAATGTAAATCACTTTCTTTTTCTCCCATACCAACTGCGATTATAGGCAAACCATATTTTTTGCATATAGCCAATAATATACCTCCTTTGGCTGAAGTATCTAATTTAGTTATTATTAAACCAGTTAAATTAGAAATTTTTTTAAATTCTTCAACTTGATTTAAAGCATTTTGACCTGTTGTAGCATCTAAAACTAAAATAGTTTCATGAGGATATTCTGGATTTATTTTTTTTAAAACAGTGAATATTTTTTTATACTCCTCCATAAGATTTTTTTTATTTTGCAATCTTCCTGCAGTATCGATAAAAGCTAGATCTGATTTATTTTCCTCAGCAAATTTTGCAGTTTTGTATCCAACAGATGCTGGATCAGTTCCTAGGTCTGACTTTACAAAATCAGCACCAATTTTTTTAGACCAAAGTTCTAGTTGGTCAATAGCAGCCGCTCTAAAAGTATCGGCAGCACCAAAGACTATTTTTTTTCCATTATTTTTAAATAATTTTCCTAGCTTACCTATTGTTGTTGTTTTTCCTACACCGTTTACTCCCGCAACAACTATGATAGAAGGTGAGCTCTTATAAAGTTTATCAAGCCCTTTTTCATAAGGGCTAAGTATTTTAGATATTTGTTCTCCAAGAAAATCAAATATTTCTTTTTCATCCTTAATTTCTTTTCCTATTTTTTCTTTTTTAAAATTCTCTTTTAGATCTGAAGCTATTTGTGTACCAACATCAGATTCAATAAGAAGCTCTTCAAATTTGTCTAGTAAATCTTCATCTATCTTTTTTTACTAAATAAACTACTAAACTTAAAATTTTCAAAGAACTTCATTAGATATCTAGGCTAATTTTTTTAACTTCAGAAACAGGTCCACTCATATACACCTTACCATTGCCCCTGTCATAATTAATTTTAAGAGTTCCTTCTTTGAAATGAATGTTACAATTATTTTTTGCTAAACTTTTCAAATATGCAGCCACAACAGTAGCGCATGCAGCAGTTCCGCAAGCTTTTGTTTGACCCGCTCCTCTTTCCCATACGTTTATTTTTATATTTTCATGATCATCTAATACTTCTGCGAAAGTTACATTAACTCTTTCAGGAAAATAATGATGATTTTCAACAACAGGACCAATTTTTTGTATATCCACTTTCCAGCAGTCTTTAACAAAAAAAATAATATGGGGATTCCCTACATTTACACAAGTTCCAGTTCCATATTCTTTTTCTAAAAAATCTATTGAAACCATCTTCGGGTTTAATCTTTCATTTGCAAGAGGAATATCTTCCCATTCATCAAATTTTGGAAAACCCATATTTATTCTTACAATCTGCTTGTCAATTACTTCTGCATCTAAAATTCTATTTTCAGCTTTTATTAAAACCTTAGTTTTTTTTATTTCTTTCGAAATTAAATAAGCAACACACCTGCTACCATTTCCACAAGCTCCTACTTCAATTCCATCTGGATTGTAAATTTTTATTGGAAAAATATTTTTTTCTTCTTTTTCTAAAGTAATTAATTGATCAAAAGGAACTATTTTTTTGTTTGCTATATTTACTATTTTGTCTTTGTTTAGTTCTAGTGTATTTTTTCTTCTGTCAATAATTATGAAATTATTTCCGAGACCATCCATTCTGTAAGCGTTAATAAGTGCCATAATTTGATTAGTATCTTTATTCATTGACTTTTAAAACCCTTAATTGTAGCTTCTCTGCACTTCCGCAAATGGTAAATTTTGCGGTGCCTTTAGAAATAAAGGGATCGACACTAGTCAGCGAGGGTTCGCCCACTAGTGCGATAGGTGTTGGAAAAAAGAAATATGTTTGAAAATTTAACAAATAAATTAGAAGGCATCTTTAAAAAATTAAAGAAAGCTCCTTCACTTAATGAGGCTCAGGTAGAAACCGGTCTAAAAGAAATTAGACAAGCATTACTGGCCGCCGATGTGGCATTGCCAGTAGTTAAGAAATTTATAGAAGATATTAAACCAAAAGCTATCGGACAAGAAATTATTCGATCAACATCACCAGGACAAATGCTGGTTAAGATTGTTTATGATCAACTAGTCCAAGTATTAGGTGGCAAAAGTGAAGAAATAAACTTAAAAGCCGCTCCACCAGCATCTATATTATTAGTTGGTTTACAAGGATCTGGAAAGACAACTACAGCAGTAAAACTTGCAAAAAATATAGAAAAAAATTTCAAGAAAAAAGTTTTACTAGTCAGTTTAGACGTTTATAGACCAGCTGCACAGGAACAATTAAAAGTTTTGTGTGAAAAAAATAAATTAAATGTTCTTCCGATTATCAAAGATCAGGTCCCAGCAGACATTGCCCAAAGAGGAATTAATGCAGCTAATCTTGGTGGTTCAGACATTATAATTTTTGATACTGCTGGTCGTACTCAAATTGATTTGAATATGATGTCGGAAATAAAAAATATTAAGGCGGCAGTTAAGCCTATAGAAACAATGCTGGTAGCAGATTCTCTAACAGGTCAGATTGCTGTTAAATTAGCGTCTGAATTTGATAAAGCCGTTCAACTTACTAGTATTATTTTAACAAGAGTTGATGGAGACGGTCGTGGTGGTGCTGCTTTAAGCATGAAGCAAACTACAGGGAAACCAATAAAATTTATAGGTGTAGGGGAAAAAATTGATGACCTTGAATCTTTTCACCCAGACAGGTTAGCAAATAGAATTCTTGGTATGGGAGATATTGTTTCTCTAGTAGAAAAAGCTTCACAAGATCTTGACGAGGAAAAAATTAAATTAACCGAAGAAAAAATTAAGAAAGGTTCCTTTACTTTTGATGACTACTTGACACAATTAAGACAAATGAAAAAGATGGGAGGAATGGAAGGTGTACTCTCTCTTTTGCCTGGAGTTGGGAAAGTAAAAGAGCAGATGGAAAAAGGAAATGTTGATGAAAAATTGCTATCCGTAAACGAAGCAATAATTCTATCAATGACAAAGAAAGAAAGAGAAAATCCAGATATAATAAGTGGATCAAGAAGAAAAAGAATCTCCTTAGGATCTGGAACTGATGTGCAAACTTTAAATAGATTGCTGAAACAGTTTAAAATGATGTCAAAAATGATGAAAAAAATGTCTAAGGGCGGAGCAAAAGGAGAATTACCTCCAGAGCTTCTTAATCAACTAAAATAAAAGAAAGGAAAACATGCTTAGAATTAGATTATCGATGATTGGTGCAAAAAAAAGGCCAATATATAAAATTGTTATAGCTGACAGTCGATTTCCAAGAGACGGAAGATTTATAGAGAAAGTAGGATTATTTAACCCTCTTCTTCCAAAAGAAAAAAAGGAGAGAATTAAAATAGAAACAGAAAGAGTTAAGCATTGGTTAAGCAAAGGAGCAAAACCAACTGTAAGAGTTTCTAGAATTCTTGGAGAAGCTCAAATTATGCCGATGCCTAAGGCTGGGAATAACCCTCAAAAAGCAATTCCAAAAAAAGATAGAAAAAAAGATGGTAAGGAAGAAGCTAAAAAAGAAGCTCCTAAACAAGAGGCTAAAAAAGAAGAAGCAAAGAAAGAAGCTCCTAAACAAGAAGCTAAAAAAGAAGCTCCTAAACAAGAAGTTAAAAAAGAAACTCCTAAACAAGAGGCTAAAAAAGAAGAACCAAAGAAAGAGGAGAAAAAATAATGTCCATAATACAAAAAATAACAAAAGCAATAAATGATGCTGACACAAAAGCGGCAAGCGAAATAATACACGATGAGTTTAAATTTTTGATGCACGCATCTGGAAAGACATTAACGAAAGACGATGTTGTAAAATGGGTTGGTATGAAAGATGTAAAGAAAGACAAAGTTAGAATTCTTTTTGAAAATACCGAAGTAGGATTTGATCATGCTATTGTAAGTTTTAAAGACGGTAACAAAGAGGCAGTTATGTCTTATTACAAATTTAAAGATGGAAAAGTTGTCTATCAAGAAACTGGGGCAACTAAACTACCAAAATAAATAATGTGGAAAGCTCGAGTATTTACATTATATCCAGAAATATTTCCTGGCCCTCTAAACAAAGGCCTATATGGGAAGGCATTGGAAAAAAAGTTATGGAGTTTAGAAGTTGTAAATATTCGAGACTCTGCAGAAGATAAGCATAAAACGGTAGACGATACCCCATTTGGTGGTGGTAGCGGAATGCTATTAAAACCAGATGTTTTAGGAAAATCTATAGACGCAAATATAAAAAAAGGTGAAAAAATTCTCTATCTTTCTCCAAAGGGAAAAAAATTTGATCAAAAAATTGCAAGAGATTTATCAAAAGAAAAAATCGTTAATTTAGTATGCGGACACTTTGAAGGGGTTGATCAACGTATTTTGGATACAAGAAATATAGAGGAAATTAGTATTGGGGATTATATTTTATCTGGAGGCGAGTCAGCTTCTTTTGTAGTAATCGATGCGATTCTGAGATTGTTACCTGGAGTACTAGGAAACGATATATCAAAAGATGAAGAGACTTTTGAAAATGAACTATTAGAATATCCTCAATATACAAAACCTCAAATTTGGGAAAAACAAAGTGTTCCAGAAGTCTTATTATCAGGCGATCACGCTAAAATTAAGGACTGGCGTTTATCACAATCTAAGGATATAACACGACGCCGAAGACCCGATTTGTGGAAAAAATATTTAGATAAAGAAAAGAAATGAAAAATATCGAAGACATAAACAAAGCAAATCTAGAAAAGCTCATTTCCAAAAAGAAAATCGCAGAGTTTTTTCCTGGAGACACAATACGTGTCGGAGTTAGAATTATTGAAGGAAAAAGGGAAAGAAT
>CACDNJ010000025.1 GCA_902554135.1 uncultured Pelagibacteraceae bacterium
GGAAAAAAAGACTTAGATTATGCACCTCTTAAAGTTTTTGAAATTATAGGTTATGCAAAAACAGCAACTTCTCCTATAGAAGCTGTCCCATTAATGTTTCTTAATTCTCAAGATAAAAAAATAATGAACAGGAACAGTCTATTTGCAGAAGCAAAATCATTATTAGACAAAAATAAAAAATTTCTTGTTCCAGCTGAATGCAAATTCAAATTGTCTGGTGAGCAGGTAAGAGGAAAAATGCATAAATTACTCGAAAAATTATATAATGAGAAAAAAATATTAGATCACGGTCTGGAAGTAGGAAAAGAATTGGCATATGTTTTGAGTGGAGGAAAAACTGATTCAAAAAAAGAATTAAAGGAAGACGATTTATTTAATTTAGAATTAGAGGCTTTTATGAAACTTATTGAAAAAGATAAAACACAAGAAAGAATTTCTCACACTTTAACAACCGGAAAACCTTTAATAAACTAACTATGCCTATATATACAGCTCCAGTAGAAGAAATGATGTTTCTTTTTGATAATCTGAAAGACAACAAAAACTATAATGAAATTGAAAAATATAAAGAAATTAATTCTGAACTAGTTAAAGATATATTACAACAAGCTGCAAAAATTAACCAAGAACTTATTTTGCCTTTAGCAAAAGTGGGAGATGAAAAACCCTGTGTATATGAAAACGGAGTTGTAAGATCCCCTCCTGGCTATAAAGAAGTTTACAAAAAATTTATTGAAGATGGATGGACATCCTTATCTTGTGATCCAAAATATGGAGGTCAAGGAATGCCAAAAACAGTTAGTACCTTCTTTGAAGAAATGCTTTCATCCTCAAGTTTGGCATTCAAATTATATAGTGAATTAAGTATAGGCGCTTATAACTGCATTCTTTATCACGCTGATGAAAAATTAAAAAAAAAATTTCTTCCCAAAATTGTTCAAGGCAAGTGGAGCGGAACAATGTGTTTAACAGAATCTCAATGTGGTACTGACCTTGGATTATTAAAAACAAAAGCTGTAAAACAAAAAGATAATTCTTATAAAATATCCGGTCAAAAAATATTTATTACTTCTGGAGATCATGATTTAACAGAAAATATAATACATTTAGTTTTGGCAAAAATACCTGGATCACCAGAAGGCACTAAAGGAATTAGTTTATTTTTAGTTCCAAAATTTGTTGTTAACGAAGATGGATCAATTGGATCCAGGAACGGAGTTAATACTGCATCAATAGAATCTAAAATGGGAATAAAAGGTTCACCTACATGTGTTTTAAATTTTGATAATTCGATTGGATATATGGTTGGAAAAGAAAATAAAGGTTTAAATTCTATGTTTACAATGATGAATCTAGAAAGAATTGTTGTCGGAATACAAGGCCTAGGTATTTCCGAGACAGCTTATCAAAATGCATTGGCCTATGCTAAAGAAAGAAAACAAGGAAAAGCAAATGATAATAAAAATAAAGAAACAGATTTAATAATACGGCACGCAGATATCAGAAGAAGTTTAATGAACATGAAATCTATAATTGAAGGGCAAAGATCGCTTGCTTTTTGGGTTTCACAACAGATTGATGTGAGTTTAAATCATAAAGATAATAAAGTTAAACAGTCGGCTGCTGATATAGTTTCTTTAATGACTCCTGTTATAAAATCTTTTTTTACAGACATGGGGATGGAGATTACAAACGACGCGATACAGGTTTTTGGCGGTTACGGTTATACCAAAGATCAAGGAATAGAACAATTATTCAGAGATAATAGAATAACACCAATTTATGAAGGAACAAATTCTATTCAGGCTATAGATCTTGTGCAAAGAAAGATTTTAAATAATAAAATTTTTGACAATTTTATCTCAGAAATTAATGCAGAAATTAAAGTTTGTAGCAAAAATAAAAATTTATTTCCTTTTATAGAAAAATTAAAAAAATATCTGGAACTTTTAGTTAACTTTACTCTATGGCTTACTAAGAAAAACGCTTCTTCCAAAGATGATGTAAGTTCAGCATGCAATGATTATTTAAAAGTATTTGGGTATATTGCTTTAGGTTATTCGTGGTTAAAAATGTTAAGAGTTAGCTACGAAAAACTTGAAAGTAATAAAAACTTTTTTGATGACAAAATAAATACAGCTACGTATTATTTTGATAAAATACTACCAAGAGTACAAAGTCATTATATCTCTGCTATTAGCGGGAGTGAAACTATGATGAAGACAAATTTTAATTAACTATGGATCATTACAATACAAATCTGAATAAGAATAATGCAAATTTTGTTCCATTAACACCCCTGTCTTTTTTACAAAGAGCAAAAGATATTTATCCTAATTATGAAGCAATAATTTATGAAGATCGAAAATATACTTGGAGAGACGTATATAAAAGATGCACAAAGTTTGCTAGCGCTTTAGAAAAGATTGGTATTAAAAAAGGAGATACGGTTTCATTTTTAGCTTTTAATACACCAGAAATTTTCGAAGCACATTATTCCGTTCCTATGACTGGTGCAGTATTAAACACAATTAACATTAGATTAGATGCTAAGACAATCGCCTATATTTTAGAACATAGTGAAGCTAAGGTATTGGTTGTTGATAGACAGCTTCATATAGAGGTTAAAAAAGCATTAAATATTTTTAAAAAAAAAATTACCATAATTGATATAAACGACAAATATGCAGATCAATCAAAATTAGAAAAGATTGGTGATTTAGAGTATGAAAAGTTTTTAAGCACAGGTGATGAAAATTATATTTGGAAGATGCCAGAAGATGAGTGGCAAGCTATTTCATTAAGCTATACTTCGGGAACTACAGGAAATCCAAAAGGAGTTGTTTATCACCACAGAGGAGCATATTTGATGTCAACAGGCAGTGCAGCTGCTTGGAATATGCCAAACAGACTAAATTTTTTAACTATTGTACCAATGTTTCATTGTAATGGTTGGTGTTACCCTTGGACAGTTCCTATGTTAAATGGACGGACAATTTGTTTACGAAGTATTGATATTAAAAAAATTTTTGAACTAATAGAAAAATATGATGTAACTCATTTTGGAGGAGCGCCTATCGTGTTAAATATGATTACCGGAGCACCTGAAAGCGATAGAAAAAAATTAAAACACAAAGTTTACGTGTTAACTGCCGGAGCTCCACCTCCAAGTGTTATTTTTAAAAAAATGAAAAGCCTTGGTTTTGAAGTAATGCATGTTTATGGTTTAACCGAAACCTATGGACACGTAACGCAATGTGCATGGAATGAATCATGGGATAAATTAGATGAGGAAAAACAAAATGAGATTAAAGCCAGACAAGGAGTAAGATATCCTAATACGGAAGGCGTGACAATTATGGATCCGGAGACCATGAAGGAAGTTCCAAGAGATGGTAAAACAATTGGAGAGATAATGATAAGAGGCAATGTGGTAATGAAAGGTTACTTTAAAGATAAAAATGCTACTGACAAAGCAATGAAAGGTGGCTGGTTTCATACTGGAGATCTAGCAGTAATGCATCCTGATGGTTACGTAAAAATACAAGATAGATCTAAAGACATAATTATTTCTGGAGGTGAAAATATATCATCAATTGAAATAGAAAATACTTTAGCAAAACATCCTTCGGTGTCTATTGCTGCGGTAGTAGCAAAACCTGATGAAAAATGGGGAGAAGTACCTTGTGCATTTATAGAAATGGTTAAAGACAAACCGGTTACTGAAAAAGAGTTAATCTCTTTTTGTAAAGAAACTCTTGCAAATTTTAAAGTTCCAAAAAAAGTGGAATTTTGTGAACTTCCAAAAACATCTACAGGAAAAATCCAAAAATTTGAATTAAGAAAAAAAGCTAAGGAATTAAGTTGATAATTGAAGTAGAAAACAAAAAAGTCTTTGCTTCAGACGCAGGACAATCGTTTGATAAAAATAAAGAAACTATCGTATTGATTCATGGCAGTGGACAATCTCATGTTGTCTGGTCTTTAACAGAAGAATATTTGTCTTCTAAAGGATATAATGTTTTAACTATTGATTTGCCTGGTCATGGTAACTCTGAAGGAGAGAGTTTAAAATCTATTGAAGAAATAGCAGATTGGTTGGAGAAAGTTGTCAAAAAAATTGGAGCCAATCAGATAACAATTATTGGTCATTCCCAAGGTTGTCTTGTATCATTAGAATATTATTTCAAAAATCCTAAAAAAATTAAAAAATTAGTGTTTATTGCTGGAGCTTACGAAATACCAGTTAATAAAAGCTTGATTAATTTATCCCTATCAGGGGATATGGAATCGCTGAATTTAATGATGAAATGGGGATATGGTCATTCAAAACAATTTATTGGAGGTAATCCGCTTCAAAAAATTTTAAACTCAACAAGAGAGGTTAGGGAGGTTTTGGCTGTTGATCTAATAGCGTGCAATAATTACAAAAATGGAATGAAAGCGGTTAAAACTGTTAAATGCCCAACTTTCTTTATTTTTGGAGAACTCGATAAAATGATTAGGCTTGAGGATGGAAAAAAATTTGCTGAACTAATTTCCGGCTCCAAAGTTCATATAATAAAAAATTGCGGCCACATGATAATACTTGAAAATGCTTTTGAAATGAGAGAAAAGGTGGCTGAATTTTTGAAAAATGATTAATAAATTAAAAGTTTGCTTGATTGGTTATGGCTATTGGGGGCCTAAATTAGCAAGAAACTTTCAAAATTCAAATTTTTTTAATCTAGTATCTGTATCAGATAAATCTAAAGCAAATTTACTTAAAGCAAAAAAAGATTTTCCATTAGTTAAAACTTCAACAGATTTTAAAAAACTTATAATAAACAACGTAGACCTTGTTGTAATTGCAACACCTACCGAAAGTCATTTTAAAATTTCAAAATTTGCTCTAGAAAAGAAAAAACATATATTGGTGGAAAAACCAATCTCACTTAGCAGCACTGATGTTATAAAATTACAAAAAATTTCAAAGAAAAATAAAAAGCTTATTTTTGTTGATTATCCATTTTTGTTTTCCGGTTCAATAAACTATATAAAAAAAATAATAGAGAACAAAAGATATGGAAAGCTTTTAGAGATTGAATCTTACAGAGAGCAAGCTCCTATAAGAAAAGATGTCAATGTAGTTTGGGATCTTGCGGTTCATGATATATCAATTCTTTCTTATTTACTTAAGGAAAATCCTAAAAATATGAAATCATTAAAAATGAACACTGTGAATACTCCTAAAGCTGATACAGCATATATAAATCTTGTTTATAAAAATAAGTTAAATGTTTTTATAAAAAATTCATGGATATCACCAACAAAAATTAGAATAATGAAATTTAAATTTAAAAAAGCCATTATCTACTGTGATGAAAATGAATCCATGTATAAAATAAAAATATATTCTAAAAAAAATAATCATTTAAAATACAACATCGAAATACCCGACATTGATTTGAGTGAACCTCTCTCCAATTTAGTTCATTACATTTATAGAACAATTCGTAAAAAAGAAAAAAGTATGTTTGACAGTTTAAATCTTAATGTCACAAAAATTCTTAAAAAATTAAGCTAAGATTAATGAAAAAAATTCCAATAATAAAAAATAGAAGAATAAGAAGCACCCCTTTTACTTCAAGAATTGAAAATCAAGGTGTATCGGGTTACTCAGTTTATAATCATATGCTTCTTCCTGTAAGTTTTGGATCGATTGAGGATGAGTATGTTCATTTAAAAGAACATGTTCAAATTTGGGATGTGTCAGTTCAAAGAGAAATCGAAATAACTGGAGCAGATTCTGATAAACTTGTGCAGCTTATGACTTGCAGGGATTTGTCAAACGCAAAACTTGGAAAATGCTATTACTCTCCTTTGATCGATGATAATGGAAACTTAGTTAATGACCCTCTTATTTTTAAATTAGATGAAAAAAAATGGAGACTTTGTATAGCTG
>CACDNJ010000026.1 GCA_902554135.1 uncultured Pelagibacteraceae bacterium
TGTTTTAACTTGTTCAACTGAAAATTCTGGCCCTCCATCTTCACCTAGATTTCTATAGCTTAAAAGATTCATGGAATGACAGGATGAACATACTTCTGTGTATACTTGGTAACCTCTTTGTAAAGAAGATCGATCAAATTTTCCTGTTAAACCTTTAAAACTCCATTCTTGTTTTAAGAGTTTGATTTCTGAAGACAAAGAAATATTAGCAAAAAAAATTGAAAATAAAAAAATTTGAAAATAAACTAGTTTTTTTTTATACATTGAGCCCATCGGTTTTGCTTTTTAAAACTGGATCAGAGATACTTAAAGGCACAGGCTCTGTTTTCTCAAATCTGCTGAGAAGAGGCAGGATAACAATAAAATGTATAAAGTAGTAGGCCGTAGCTACTCTCGCTATCAATAAATAGGTACCTTCTGCTGGCATAGCGCCCATGTATCCTAAAACCAATACATCAATTACAAGTAGCCAGAAGAATTGTTTGTATATAGGTCTAAAAATTGCTGATCTTACTTTGCTGCTGTCAAGCCAAGGAAGAGCTATCAAAATAAAAATGGATGCGAATAATAAAATAACCCCACCTAACTTATCTGGAACAGATCTTAAGATTGCATAAAAGGGAAGTAAGTACCACTCTGGAACAATGTGTTTGGGGGTTACTAATGGATTTGCCTGAATATAGTTATCACTATGACCTAGTATATTGGGTGCAAAAAATACAAAACCAGAAAAAATTATTAAAAACACCAACAACGCAAACAAATCTTTAATGGTTATGTATGGATGAAAAGGAACTGTATCGCTTGAAGGCTTTTTTATTTCAATCCCAACAGGATTGTTATTTCCTGGAACATGCAAAGCCCAAATGTGTAGAATTACTAAACCTAAAATTAAAAAAGGAAAGAGATAGTGAAGGCTAAAAAATCTTGTAAGCGTAGGATTATCTACCGCATATCCTCCCCATAACCACATAGTTATGCTTTCTCCAACCAAAGGTATTGCGCTAAATAAATTTGTGATTACGGTTGCTCCCCAAAAACTCATCTGGCCCCATGGTAAAACATAACCCATAAATGCCGTTGCCATCATCAGAAGATAAATTAACATTCCTAATATCCATATAATCTCCCTTGGGGACTTGTATGATCCATAAAATAAAGATCTAAAAATATGAATATAAACTGCAAGAAAAAACATTGAGGCTCCATTACTGTGAACATATCTAATTAACCACCCATAATTTACATCTCTCATTACATGTTCAATGCTGTTAAAGGCCATGTCTGCATGTGCAACATAATGCATTGCTAGTACAACTCCTGTTATTATCTGAGATATCAAACAGAAAGTTAAAATTCCTCCAAAGGTCCACCAATAGTTTAGATTTCTAGGAGTCGGATACTCCCTTAGGTGTGCACTCAAAGATAACAGAGGAAGTCTATCGTTAAACCATTTTCCAAATTTTGAACTAGGCTTATAATTCTCACTCATAATTTTTAACCAATCTTTATAGTATTATCGTCAACAAACGTATACTTGGGTATTTCCATATTAACTGGTGCGGGACCCTTTCTGATCCGTCCCGATGTATCATAATGAGAGCCATGACAAGGACAAAACCAACCTTTATATTCTCCTTTGTCAGACAAAGGCACACATCCTAGATGAGTACATATACCCAACATGACCAACCACTCTGGTTTCTTTACTCTATCCTGATCCTTTTCAGGATGTTTGAGCTCTTCTATTTTAACCGATTGAGCTTCCGAAATTTCTGATTCTGTTCGTCTTTTAATAAAAACAGGTTTTCCTCTCCACAAAACTGTTATGGATTTTCCAGGCTGAATTTGACTTATATCTACTTCTGTAGTTGCTAGAGCCTTAACAGAACTATCTGGGTTCATTTGATCTATAAACGGCCAAATAGTTGCTCCCAACCCTACCGCACCAATTGTGTAACTTGCTGTAAAAAGAAAATCTCTTCTGTTGTTTTTTTTCTCTGGCTTATCCATGAAATTATAATATCATTTATTATTTACAATTAAGACTAATTTATAGATCTTACCCGGGTCAGAATGACACATGAAAACACGCCAAAATGTTAAGTTTTGGCCTTATAAACAAGAAAGTTATTTTAAATGAAACTAAATTCAGAAACACAAAAAAAAATAGCATCCGAGTGGTTTAAGTACCTACAATTAGAAATGTGTAAAGAATTCGAGTCGCTTGAAAGAAAAGCTGCAAAAAGAAAAAGAATTAAGCCTTCAATTTTTAAAAAAAAAATCTGGAATAAAAAAGATCCTAGAGATGGAGGTGGGCAATATTATCTCTTAAAAAAAGGACAAATATTTGACCAAGTTGGAATTAACTATTCAAAAGTAAAAGGAGTCTTTCCGAAAAATTTTAAATCTAAGATTCCTGGAACAAAAAATAGTCCTTCTTATTGGGCATCTGGAATATCGATCGTAGCTCACATGAAAAATCCTAAAATTCCAGCATTGCATTTCAACACGAGATTTATTGTAACATCAAAAAGTTGGTTTGGTGGTGGCATGGACGCAACGCCTAGCTATAGGGATAAAAAGGAAAAATTTTTTATTCATGAAAAATTGAGGAAGCTTTGTAAATCTAATAGAAAAAATTACAGTATTTATAAAAAATGGTGTGATCAGTATTTTTATATAAAACACAGAAAAGAACCAAGAGGAATAGGTGGAATTTTCTTTGATTATTTATATAAGGACTGGAAAAAAAATTTTAAATTTGTTAGAGAGCTTGGAATATGCTTTCTTGTACTATCTAAAGATGTAATTAATAAAAAATTATTCTTAAAATTCAACAAAAAACAGAAAAGTGATCAGTTTGTTAAAAGAAGAAAATATGTAGAATTTAATTTACTATATGACAGAGGTACAAAATTTGGTTTAAATACTGGTGGAAATATTGATGCAATTTTTATGTCTCTTCCGCCTTTATATTAAAAATAGATAAAATGGAAAAAGAACCTATAACTACTCAGGGATTAAAAAAACTCCAAGAAGAGTTGGAAGATTTAAAAAAAAATAAAAGACCAAAGGTAGTAGCTGCTATTGCTGAAGCTAGAGCTCATGGGGATCTTAAAGAAAATGCGGAATATCACGCAGCTAAAGAACAGCAGGGTCATATTGAAGGAAGAGTTTTAGAAATAAATGATATCATAGCAAGAGCAAATGTAATTGACGTATCAAAAATACAAAATACAGGAAAAATTATTTTTGGTTCAACAGTAACTGTAAAGGATTTAGAAAGCCAAAACAAAAAATCATTTAAAATTGTTGGAAAAGATGAGGCCGATATAAGCAAAAACTTAATCTATTTCAGATCACCAATGGGGAAATCACTTATCGGAAAAACTGTAAAAGAACTTGTGACTGTAAGTACACCTTCAGGAGAAAAAAATTTTGAAATTCTAGAAGTAAAATATATTTAGATTATTTAAATTTTTTTATTATCTTAGTTAATTCATCATCATTTAAACTAAAATTGTCCTCTATCCATTTTTTTTGTATTTCTTTAATGGCCTGTCCCATGCTCTTTCCACTTTTTATACCTTTATCTAATAAATAATTTCCCGTAATAGGAAATTTTGGAACAGATATATTGTCAATTTTTGAAAACATAGAAACCAAATCTTTTAGGTTAAAATTTCTTTTTGCTATACTACAAATGAAAAACAAAGATTTAACTCTCTTTTTGGTATGATAAAAAATATTTTTCTTTAAATCCTTTTTGAAGAAGTTCTTGTCTCTTTGTGCCTCTTTAAAATTCCTGCCACAGAAATCAAGATGGTCTCTGGTTTCGTTGGAAACATTATATTTATGAGAAAAATATTCGTGATTATTTGATCCGTCCACTAAGAGTAAGGCTAAAATGTTATCTCTTTCCAGTATTTTTGTTTTTAAATTTCTTATAGCTGAAAAATTTTTGGTTCTTTCAATATATTTGAACTCTGGAAAAACCAATCTAAAAATATTAAGAAATGTTTGGTTTTTATAAATCTCTTCAAAATTTTTTAATTTTAAAATCTTATTTAGTTCATCATAAATCCTCTCCTTTGATAATTTTGTAATACCACCCAGATTGATTTGAATAGCTTTCAAGGTTGCTTTATCAAAATCAAAACTTGAGTATTCAATTGAGAATCTTATAAATCTTAAAATTCTTAAATAATCTTCTTTTATTCTTTTGTCAGGATCACCAATAAATTTTATTTTTTTGTTCTTAAGATCGGAAACTCCAGATTGAGGGTCAAATATATTGCCTTTTTGATTAAGGTAAATGGCATTAATTGTAAAATCTCTTCTATTAGAATCCTCGTCCCAATTGTCAGTGAAAGAAACTGTTGCGTGTCTTCCATCGGTAGAGATATCTTTTCTGAGTGTAGTAATTTCAAAATTCTGATTTTTTAAAACAAGTGTTAATGTGCCGTGCTCAATTCCGGTTTTTTTTACTACAACATCTGAATTTTCAAATTTTTTTATTATTTCGTCTGGGGTTAGAACTGTTGCAATATCAATGTCGCCGATTTTTTCATTAAGTAAATATTTTCTTACGCAACCTCCAACAAACATGGTTTGTGATTTCTCTCCGCCTGAATTTAGTATGCTAAAAATTTGCTTTATATTCCTTGACCTATAGAAAGGAAAAAATAATTTCTCTATAGCTGATAAAATTCTCATATTCATCTGGCTGGGGCGCTAGGATTCGAACCTAGGATGGTGGTACCAAAAACCACTGCCTTACCGCTTGGCTACGCCCCAATTCAATTTTTGATATACCACAAAAAAACAAATTTAAATAGTTTTACCGACAACACACCAAAATTTAGGAAATTTTTTTTTAATTTTTTTTAATCCCAAATCAGCGCTCTTTTTTGTCAAAAATACCCCAAAACATGCGGAGCCCGATCCAGTAAGTCTAGAAAATTGACAGTTTTTGATAACTCTCAGTTCAAATAAAATTTTTTGTATTATAGGAAATTTTGAGATCACAATTTTTTCTAAAGAATTTTCTTGATACTTTAAATTTTCAACCATGTTTAATTTTGAATCTGTCTTATAAAAACCATTTGATTTTAATTTTTTGTAAACCTTGACTTTTGAGTATGCATTTTTGGTAGATGATTTCAGAAACGGATAAACTAAAACAAAATAAAGTTTAATTTTACTTTTCAAATCAATTATTTTATCCAAGTTTTTTTGAAAAATTTGCTTAGAGTTAAAAAATAATCTTAAATCTGACCCGATATTTTTTGAAAAGTAGTGTCTGTCTTTTTCAAGCATTTTTCTTCCTTTTGTAAAATATTTTATTAAAGTAGCTGCATTGCTGGAGCCCCCTCCAAATCCCGAAAAAACCGGAATATTTTTTCTAATCAAAATATTGTAATTGCGATTCCTTTTTATCATTCCTTTGGTTCTTAATAACGAAAGACATCTGTTCACTGAGTTATTTTTTTTCTTAACATCATTGCTAAATCTTCCAAAAAATTTGATTTTGTCTTTTTGAGCCTTAATCCTATTTATCCTTATTTCGTCATATAGATTGATTAAAAAAACTAAAGATTGAATATCATGTAGTTTTCTTTCCTTATTTTTTTTACCAACATTTAAAAACAAATTAATTTTACAATAAGATTTTAAAATTGCCTTGCCCATAAATAGTCTTTTTAACTTTTTTCTAGACCGAACAATAATTTATTTTCAATCTTTTGTCTTAATTCTTTTTCAGTGTCTTCCAAGGTTAAAACATATTCCCAATAATATCGTGCCTGAATTTTTTTATTATTCATCCATAAACAGTCAGCAAAATGGTCATTAACAATAGGATCGTCAGGCATAATT
>CACDNJ010000027.1 GCA_902554135.1 uncultured Pelagibacteraceae bacterium
TTTTTTAAAAGAGGCCAAAGTTCTGAAATTTTATTTTCAGGTTTAACTAAGGTTATAATATTTTTTCGATCTTTTGGTTTTTCTTTCAATCTAGATATATCCATATCACCAAAAAAAGAGAGCATCATTGTTCTTGGTATTGGGGTTGCTGAAATTAATAAAAGATCACAATTATTTCCACCTTTTTTTGCTAATTTTAATCTTTGACCAACACCAAATTTATGCTGTTCATCAATAATGATAAAGCCAAGATTAAAAAAATTTATCTTTTTTTGAAATAAAGAATGGGTTCCAAAAATTAAGTTTAAATCACCTTTTGCCAATTTTGACATAATTATTTTTTTATCTTTAGCAGATGTTTTACCTGTTATTATTTCAATTTTGACGCCAGTAGAATTAAAAAGTTTTTTTGCTAAATTAAAATGTTGAGTTGATAAAATCTCTGTTGGGGCCATAAATGCTACCTGATAATTTGACTCTACAACCTTTGCAGCAGTTATTAAGGCAAGTATAGTTTTACCAGAGCCAACATCTCCTTGAAGCAATCTAAACATACGATTTTCAGATTTAATATCGGATTCCAATTCTTTTAGAATTTTTTTTTGACCTTCGTTAAGTTCAAAAGGAAAATTTTTTAATATTATACTTTGAAGTTTATTCTCAATTTTTTTTACTTTTTTTTTAACCCTTATAATTTTTCTTGTAGAAAGAAGAGAAACTAGATTTGAAAACACCTCATCATATGCCAAGCGTCTATAATCATTGGAATGTATATCGGTTTTTATTGAAGGATTGTGTAAATTCGATAGAGTTTTTTTAAAACTATTAAACTTGTTTTTTTTTAAAAAAATTTCAGTATGCCAATCATTGAAATTCTCAATTTGCTTTAATACTTTTGAAACGAGACTTCTATACATTTTTTCTTTTAGACCTTCGGTTAAAGAGTATTTTGGAAATACTTTTGTAATTTTTTCTTTATTATTCTCCGGTTGAATATATGTTGGATTGGTAATTTGGTACTGGCCTTTGTAGTAATTAACTTTACCGCTAATAACAACTTGATGATTTATAGGAAGGACTTTTCTTATGTATCCTTCACGACTATTAAAAAAAACAATATTTATTTTTCTATCTTTATTGCTACAAATAACTTTGTTGGGTAAATTTCTAATTCTTGGAAAATTGTATTTATCAACAAAGACTTTGATGGTTGTTATTTTTCCTATTTCTAAATTTTGTAATTCAGTAACTTTTGATCTATCTATAACTTCATAGGGAAGATCAAATAAAAGGTCTTTAATTTTTTCAATTTTTTTATTCTTTAAATATTGCTTGAGTTTTTTACCAACACCTTTCAATGATGAAATTTCTTGGAATAAAAAATTGTTTTTATTTATATTATTCATAGATGACTTATAATACAGGTTAGTTAAAAATGAACAAAATAGATTCATTAAAGAAAAAAATCAGATACCGTTCTGAATACAGAGGTATAAAGGAAATGGATTTATTATTAAGCAATTTTGTTAATAAATATATTGATACTTTTAATTATGATGAATTAATTAATCTCTATGAAATTTTAGAAAAAGACGATGACGTTATTTTTAAATGGTATTCAAAAAAAGATATACATAGTTCTATTCCAGACAATAAGGTAAGTAACCTATTAAAAGAATTCAGACTAAAGTAAAAAAAGGTTTGGCGGAGAGGGTGGGATTCGAACCCACGAATGAGTAAACCCATTGCTAGTTTTCAAGACTAGTGCTTTCAACCGCTCAGCCACCTCTCCAAATGTAGACTAATGATATTGTATATACATCAAAGATTAAAAAAATTCAGCAATACAATAATTTTCTAGAATGTAAAAAAATATTGGAATATAAGCTTAAAATGAAAAAGATAAGCATATTTTTTCTCATTATATTTACTATTGGCGTCCAAAATCTTGATGCAAATGAAGATTTTAGTATTTGGTTAAAGGATTTTAAGGAAGTAGCAGTTAAAAAAGGGATTTCTAAAAAAACTGTAAATGAAGTTATGAATAATGCAAAATTTTTACCAAAAGTTATCGAATATGACAGATATCAACCAGAGTTTTACGAAGACACTTATACCTATATTAAAAAAAGAACGAGTAAAGATAAATTAAAAAAAGGATTATCTCTATATAGAAAAGAAAAAAACATTATCAATGAAGTAGAAAAAAAATTTGATGTAGAAAAAGAACTTTTACTTGCGCTAATGGGAATCGAAACTAATTTTGGTAAGTATCTTGGAAAAATGGATATCATTTCTTCCTTATCAACCCTTAGTTTTGATAAAAGAAGAAGTGCTTTTTTTACCAATGAACTTTTGACTATACTAAAACTGATAGATAATAAAGTGGTAGATAAAAATATTCTTTATGGATCATGGGCAGGTGCGTATGGAAATTTTCAATTTATGCCATCAACTATAAAAAGTTATGCAATAGATTATAATAAAAATTCAAATATAGAGTTAAAAAAGATAGACGATTCTTTTGCGTCTGCGGCTAATTATATTAAAAAAATTGGTTGGAAAAAAAACGAACCTTGTTTTTATAAAGTCGAATTGAAAGAAGAAATTCCTGCAAAATATTTAAATACTTCAGCAAGAAAAATTAATAATAAACGAAAGTTTAAATTTTTCAAAAAATATTTAAAATCTTATGAACAATATAGTTTTAATGAGAATATGATTTCAGCTATAATTACACCTGACAAAGATATAATTCCAGGAGCAAAAAATCTCAAACCGGCTTTTATAGTTTTTAGTAACTATGAAAAAGTTTTAAAATGGAATAGATCTTTGAGATTTGCTCTTGCCGTATGTACTTTAAAGGACAAATTTAAAAATGAAATATAAGATTATTTTTTTTCTTATTTTTTTAGTATCATGTTCCGCTGGAACATCTCAAAATAAAAAATCAACTTTTATACCTTATTCGTCTAAAGGCTTTGTTCTTATTTATGATGAAAATGATTATGAAAACAAAACTATTTCTCGCAGACTTAACGAAAACGAATTAGAAATTGGACACCATAAAATTAAAAAAAATTCTACGGTTATAATAACTAACCCCAGAAACAATAAATCTATAACATTAAAAGTGTCTAAGAAAGTTAAATACCCTGATTTTTTTAAGGCTCTAGTAACAAAAAAAGTTTCTCAGGAGTTAGAACTGAACCCAGACTTGCCTTTTGTTGATATACAAGAAAGAGTTAGAAATAAATCTTTTGTTGCAAAAAAAGCTGTTACTTTTTCAGAAGAACAGAAAGTTTTAACTAAAGTACCAGTAGATGAAGTTAAAATAGACAATATTTCAAAAAAGAAAAAAAATGCTAAAAACCAAAAAAAAACCAAAAAATATTTTATAATTGTAGGAGATTTTTACTCAAAAGATTGGGCCAACAATTTAATAGATTTATTGGTAAATGAAAATATTAGAAAAGAAGTTTTTAAGGTTAAAAAACTTAAAAAAAATAAATATCAATTAACAGCTGGCCCTTATTCTTCAATTAATACTTTAAAAAACGATTACTTTAAGTTAAATAAGTATGGCTTTGACAATCTTGATATAAAACAAAATGATTAAAACTAAATTTATCGTAGTTTTTTTGCTACTAATCTCTTTTTCTAATTCTTGGGGAAATCCTAAAGTTGAGGTTCCTACAGCGATATTGATGGACTACAACTCAGGAAAAATTTTATTTGAAAGAGAAGCTGATCAACAAATTTATCCTGCTTCAATGACAAAAATCATGACTAGTATCATTGCTTTTGAGTTGTTAAAGCAAGAGAAAATTAAATTGGAAGACGAAGTTATTGTTTCTGAAAATGCTTGGAGGTTATCCAGCGCTGGTTATTCCTCTATGTTTATAATGTTAAACGACAAAGTTACAATTGAGGACCTGTTAAAAGGGATTATAATTGTTTCAGGAAACGATGCCTGCGTTGCTCTCGCAGAAGCTATTGCTGGAACAGAAAGTAACTTTGCTGAAATGATGACCGAAAAAGCTCTAGAAATTGGTATGACCAATACAAATTTTACAAACTCATCTGGAATAAATGATCCAGACAATTATTCAACAGTTAGAGATATAGCAATAATGTCTAAATATTTAATTAAAAATTATCCAAAATATTATGAATATTTTAAGGAAAAAGATTTTACATGGGAAAGAACTGGAGGTGATCCAATAACTCAAGGAAATAGAAACCCTCTTTTGTACAAAACTATTGGAGCAGACGGGATTAAAACAGGATATCTAGCTGTAGAAAAATACTCTTTGGCCAGTTCAATAATTGGGAAAGAAAGGAGATTGATAGCTGTTGGAAGTGGATTTAAAACAAAACAATCTCGATCAAGTGAGTCTGTTAAATTACTTTCTTGGGCCTTGAGAAACACAAATACATATGAAATAGCAAAAAAAGATATTCCAAAATTTAAATTTAAAACTTGGTTAGGAAAAGAAAATTCTATTGATGGAATAGTCAAAGAAGATATTTATATAACAATTCCTAAAAAAGCCGTGAAAGATTTAAAAGTTTTTAAAGAGTACAGAGGTCCAATCAAAGCGCCCATAAAAAAAGATCAAGAAATAGGCACACTTATTGTTGAAAGCCCGGAAGAAGAAACAAAAACTTTTCCTATTTATGCTAGCAAAGATGTTAAGAAGGTAAATTTTTTCAAAAGTTTATTTTTATCTTTCAATTACATGATATGGGGAGATGTTTAAAAAAAAATCTTTTTTTATTGTTTTTGAAGGCATAGAAGGTTCTGGAAAATCCTATCAGAGTAAAAAATTATATAAAAATATAAAAAAAAGAAAGCTACCTGTAATTTTAACCAGAGAACCTGGCGGAACAATAGGAGCAGAAAGAATAAGGAATATTATATTAAAGGATTATTTTCATCATAATTCTGAAGAGAAATTTCACAAATATACAGATACCTTGTTATATTTGGCTGCAAGAAATGAACACATTCAAAATAAAATAAAAGACGCCATTTCTAAAAAAAAAATTGTTATATGTGATAGATTTATTGATTCCACAATAGCCTATCAAGTTTATGGAAAGAGGGTGGAGAGAAATTTGGTTGATTCTGTTCATAAATTTATTTTGAAAAACATAAAACCTGATATCACCTTCCTTCTGAAAGTTAATATATCAAAAGCATTTAAGAGGTTAAAAAAAAGAAAAAAAAAGAATAGATATGATAAGTTTTCTAAAAGATTTTATATTAACGCACAAAAAGCTTTTATAAAATTAGCAAAAAAAAATAGAAATAAATATCGTATTTATGACAATTCTGTTGATGGTAAAAAATTAGAAAAAGAAATTTTAAAAGTTGTCCTTTCAAAATTAAAATAAAGATAAAATGAACAATCTAAGCAATGATAAATTTAGCCCAATCAATTCCCCAAAACTATTTGCTCTGAAAGAACATTTCCATAATTTTGTAGAACTTCAAAAAAATAGAAAATTACCAAAAATTATCCTGCTAACAGGGGAGAAGGGTATTGGAAAATT
>CACDNJ010000028.1 GCA_902554135.1 uncultured Pelagibacteraceae bacterium
CTCCCATTGCAGCAGCTGCAATAGATGCTTCTATATTTAATGTATGATCAGAAAATCCTACATTTAAATTAAACTTAGACTTAAGAAAGTTTATAGCTTTCAAATTAGCATCTCTAAATGGAGTTGGATAATCACTATTACAATGTAATAAAGTAATTTTTTTCTTTGATGTTCCACTTAATATAAGTGTTTTAATTGCAAATTTAATGTCTTTAATTTCAGAAGCTCCTGTCGAAAGTAAAATTTTTTTATTATAACTGCCAAGTTCTTTAAGGTAGGGAAAATTAGTTATTTCTCCTGAGGGTACTTTAAAAAATTTAAGATTTAAAGATTTTAAAAACTTTAAACTTTGTATATCGAAACCACTTGATAAAAAAATTATTTTCTTTTTTTTGCAATATTTTTTGATTTTTTTTTGAGATTTTTCAGAAAGTTCATATTTTTTTAATAATTTAAATTGATTTTTAAAATTTTTACCTTTCTGGTATTTGGCTAATGGTGCTTTAGTTGTTGAAAGTTTTGATGCTACATATGATTGAAATTTTATTGCATCGGCTCCTGCATTTTTTGCAATATTAACCATCTTTAATGCCCTACTTACATTTCCATTATGATTTACACCTGCTTCAGCGATTATAAATATTTTTTTTATTTTCATCTTATTTTTTTAGAACTGAAAAATCTTTTATATTTTTTTTAACTACCACACCCATGCCAATTATACAGTTGTTGCCAATTTTTATTCCTTCTCTTACTATGGAGCCACTTCCAATAAATGTTCCATTACCAACTTTTACAGAACCGTTTAAAATTGACCCAGTTGAAATATGACAATGATTACCAACAACAACATCGTGTTCTAAAAGTGCAGATGTATTTATAATAGAATTTTTTCCTACATTTGCTCCGAAATTAATTATTGCTTTGTGAAAGACCATTGTTCCTTCATCAACAAATGAGTTTTTTGATACTAAAGAGTGTTTAGAGATTATTTTTGGTATTTGGAATTTAAGGGCTTTTATTCTTTTAAATAAATCAATTCTTAAATTTGGGGATTTAATTTGACCAATAGTAATTGCTACTTCTATTTTACTATTTTTTTTTAAACTTAAAAGATAGTTCTCGTTACCTAAAATTTTTATTTTCCCAAAATTACCCTTTTTATTTTTATCTAAAATTCCTACCACTTTATATTTCCGAGTTGACAAAATAACATCTAAACAAGATTTAGCATGACCTCCTGCCCCAACTAAAATTATTTTACGCATTTATTAATTTATAGATTTTAACCTGATCTTTAAGGGTTAGATCCGGACTTGATGGTATACAAAGATGAGTTGAAACAATTTTGTTTGCTTTTTTTATTTTATAATTCTGAAATTTTCTAAAAGGTAATTGCAAATGATTTAATTTCCAAATTGGCCTGCTATCAAAACCATTTTTTTTCAATTTTTTAATGATCTTAGTCAAAGCATTTCTTTTTTGTTTTTTTATTTCTAAAACATTTAGCCAGTAATTGCTTTGATAAAAAGTATCTAAACTTAATATTTCAAATTTAGATGAATGTTTAAATAAGTTGCGATAGTTGTTGTGAATTTTTTTTTTCTTTCTAATATATTTTTTTATTTTTTCAATTTGAGCGCAACCAATAGCTGAATGAATATTTGATAATTTATAATTATATCCAACCTCATTATGTACTGAAAAAAGACTATCATCTTTTGCTTGATCGCAGATATAATTACAATAATTATAAAATTTTTTTGAATTTGTAATTACTGCTCCGCCTCCTCCAGTAGTAATAATTTTATTTCCATTAAATGAAAGACATCCAAAATCTCCTACCGTGCCTGTGTGCTTTCCCTTTAAATAATTTTTATTATAGAATGTACCTAAGCTTTCAGAGGCGTCCTCAATTATTTTAATTTTTTTCTCTTTGCAAATTTTTAGCAAAGGTTTGATATCAACAGCATTGCCAAAAATGTGAACTAATAGAATTGCTGATATTCTCTTTTTTGTTCTTTTGTTATATGTGCCATTTTTTCTTGCAATTGTTTCCTCTTTAATAAATTTAAGAACTTTTTTTATAGACAAATTTAAATCTTTTTCTACATCCATAAAAACTGGTGAAGCTCCACAATAAATTATTGAATTTATAGTGGCTATATAGGTTAATGTTGGAACTATTATTTCATCTTCTTTTTTAACATTAGCCATTTTTAAAGAAATATGAAGCGCAGATGTTCCATTAATAGTAGGTATTACAAATTTACCTTTTATAAAACTTGTTAATCTTTTTTTAAAAAGATCTATAAACTTTCCCTTGTTAGTAACCCAGCCAGATTTAATACAGTTTTTTAAATACCTTAATTCTTTATTTGTGAAAGATGGTTTATGAAGTGAAATTTTTTTCATAAATAAAATTTTAGTTTATTTATTTAATTTTTTTGATTATTGATACAGATCTAAGCAATCCATCCAGGTCCTGGGCTGGTTTAGTTAATTTTCCTGAGTTAATAAATTTTTTAAATTCCAACATTTGTTTATAAAAGCCCGGTTTATATATTCTATCAAAAGTGGATTTTTTCAAAAATTTTTTATTAAATTTTTTATCGATTAATATTCCAACTTCTAGAGGTTTGTATTTTATAGTATAGCCATCTCCAAATATGGTTACAGACCAACCGGCTGGAGAATTCCAGTTCGAAACATATGTTCCTATTGAATTATTTTTAAATTTTATAGCCAGTGTAAAATTTTTAGAGAAACCATTGTTGCAAGAAAAGCTTTTTATTTTTTTAATTTCTCCACCAAAAAATCTCAAAAGATCAATTGTATGAATACTATTTGCGTATAACCAATTTTTATATATTTTAGGATTTATTTTTTTTTCAATTTTCCAAAATCTCTCATGGCCTTCAATCAGTATGCCTTTGAACCCCCCTCTTTTTTTTAAAATTTTCATACCAGATTCAAAAACTGAGTAAAATCTTCTATTGAGACCTACCATATTTTTAACTTTCTTTTTTTTTGCTAATTGTGCTAAATGTTTTGCTTCTTTAAAATTTAATCCTGCAGGTTTTTCAAAAAAGAAAGGAATTTTTAAATTTATTACTTTCTTAATTGTTGTGAACATATTTTCGGCACTCACAAGCACTAAAATACAATCTATATTATTTTTTAATACCATTTCATTCAAATTCGTATGAACGTTTTGGATGTTAAATTTATCGGCTATTTTTTTTGCTTTATTGTAAGTTCTGGAAGTTATTGCAATTAATTTAAATTTTTTTATTTTTTTAATAACTTCCAAATGTCTATGAGCTATAAATCCAGCTCCAATCACTGCAACTTTTATTTTATTATTCATTATATATTATAAATATTGGAAAGTGATTTATTATTATTTCTTTTAAACCAATCTATGGTTTTTTTAAGATGATTAAAAAATGTATCTGATGGCTTCCAGTTTGTATTTTTTTTTAAAAAATTACTGTTGCATTTTAATTGATCAACCTCACTTGAATCTTTTCTTACTCGTTTTCTATCTTTTATAATTTTCTTTTTTACACGTAAAATTTTTTGAATATCATAAGCTATATTTTTTATTGATATATCTTTGCCTGTACCAACATTTACAACATTTCCAAAAAACTTTTTATTTTTAAATATTTGATAGAATGCTTCTGCTGTATCTTCAACATAAACATAATCTCTTCTTGGTTTTAAATTTCCTAACTTTATAATTTTATTATTTATAGTCTGATTAATTATTGTTGGTATAACTGCTCTCGGTGATTGGCGGGGGCCAAATGTGTTAAAAGGCCTAATAATTTTCACTGGTAAATGAAATGAATTCCAATAACTCAATGTCAATTGGTCAGCTGATATTTTAGATGCTGCATAAGGTGATTGTGCAACTAAAGGATGTTTTTCATTCATTGGAATATATTGGGCAGAACCATATGTCTCGCTAGTAGAAGTTATTATAACTTGATCGATTTCGTTTGATCTTGAGCTCTCTAAAACATTATAAGTTCCTTCAACATTTGTTTTTACATAAGCTATTGGAGATGCATAAGAATAAGGAATGCCTATTAGTGCTGCTAAATGAATCACTATATCTTGGCCTTTAACTGCTTTGTTTACAGAGTCATAATCTCTTATGTCCCCAAAAATAAACTCAATGTCCTTTTTATAAAATGATTTTTCAAGACAGTTCAGTTGATAGTTTGGGTTATACCTGTCAAAAGCTTTTACTTTAAATCCTTTTTTTACAAATAGCTCAGTGATATATGACCCAATAAAGCCAGTTGCACCAGTAATTAATATTTTCTTATTTTTTTTCACAATTTCGACTATAAAATATCTTCCAAGACATTCTTAAAATTTGATTGATCAAATATAATTTTATTCCTTGGAGTCAAATCTACATTTTTTTCATATGAGTAATTTTTTTGCCTTGAGCCAGTAACTCCATATCTAATCCAGGTAACTAGCCTATCATTTTTTACGCTTGTTCCTCGGTGTAAACCAGCTGTATCTGCTGCAACAACTTTTCCTCTTTTTCCATAGACTCTAAGAATATTCTTTTTTCCAAACAATCTGATAAACTCATTGTAACTTTTGTCAGTATATCCCATTGTATCATTATAAAATTTATCATAATTAATACCATTAAAGTTATTATTTCTGATTTTCTGTAGTTCTTTATTCTCACAATGAGTATATTTTATTTGTTCGAATGCTCCATCATTTTCAAATGTATCAGTCCAATATACGAAGACTGTAAGCCAAAGAAAATCATCTAAATCCCTATGAAAACCATGTGTAAAAGCTTTTTGATTAGGAAATGTTTTAAAAGTATTTACAGAGAATAATCTTGGCATACATCCCAGATATGAGAATGCAATTTTAATAATCTGATCGTTCAAGCAAAGTTTTAATAATGGTGTACAGTTAAGTTGGGTATTATTATCATAACTAATATATGCTCCCGATGGTTTATCACCAAAATTTTTTTTATTCTCTTTGTGTGGAGTATGACTGTCATAAAAATGTTTTTTTTCAAAATAATCAACTACTTCTTTTACATCATCATCATTTACATTTATATTTAAGTCAGAACAAATACCTGTTTCTTTAATCTCACGTGAAATTTTTTTTAGATCATTATCTAAATTGAAATTAATATTATTATTAGCATTTTTAAAATCTCTAATTCTGTTCAAT
>CACDNJ010000029.1 GCA_902554135.1 uncultured Pelagibacteraceae bacterium
TCTAGCACTTGGAATTGGTGGATTACCTAAAGGAAGAGTTGTAGAAATTTATGGTCCAGAATCATCTGGAAAAACAACGTTAGCTTTACAGGTTGTAGCAGAAGCTCAAAAGACCGGTGGAATTTGTGGTTTTGTTGATGCTGAGCACGCTTTAGATCCTGTTTATGCAAAAAAATTAGGAGTTAAAACTGATGAACTTTTAATTTCACAACCAGATACTGGCGAGCAAGCACTAGAAATTGCTGATACGTTAATTAAATCAGGATCACTATCAGTTTTAGTGGTTGATTCAGTTGCAGCGCTAACTCCAAAAGCAGAATTGGAGGGAGAAATGGGTGACCATCACGTTGGTTTACAATCAAGGTTAATGAGTCAGGCCCTTAGAAAGCTAACTGGTTCAATATCAAAATCAAATACAATGGTTATTTTTATTAACCAAATCAGAATGAAAATTGGTGTTATGTTTGGTAATCCAGAAACTACATCAGGTGGTAATGCTCTTAAGTTTTACTCATCAGTTCGAATGGACATAAGAAGAATAGGCGCTATTAAGGAAAAAGATCAAATTATTGGTAACAGCACTAGAGTAAAAGTTGTTAAAAACAAAGTGGCCCCACCATTTAAAATGGTTGAATTTGATCTAATGTATGGAAAGGGGATCAGTAAATCAGGTGAATTAATTGATCTTGGTTCTAAAGCAGATGTAGTAGAAAAATCCGGTGCCTGGTATGCTTACAAAGGTGAAAAAATAGGTCAGGGTAGAGAAAATGCCAAGATCTATTTAGAGAAAAATCCAAAAATTGCTCAGGAAATAGAATCAGCTATAAGGACAAAAGCTGGTTTAATATCTAAAAAAATTGAGGGGAATCCAGCTCCCAAAGAAAAAGAAACAGAAAAATAACGATTTTTCCATCATACTCTCTACACGAAAGGTGCCCCCGCACCTTTCGTGTGTTTTCTAGCATATAGACAATAAATAAAATATCTGTATTTAATAGATATATGAGCAATATTTTAATGAGTGAAATTAGGAAAAAATTTCTTGAGTATTTTTCAAGAAATGGACACAAGGTAGTGGATTCCAGCAATATTGTTCCCAATAATGATCCAACCTTGATGTTTACTAATTCAGGAATGGTTCAATTTAAGAACGTTTTTACAGGATTAGAAAAGAAATCTTTTAAAACAGCAGTCACATCACAAAAGTGTATTAGAGCCGGTGGTAAACATAATGATCTTGAGAATGTTGGCTATACACCAAGACACCACACCTTTTTTGAAATGTTGGGAAATTTTTCTTTCGGAGATTATTTTAAAGAAAAAGCGATTTATTATGCATGGGAATTATTAACCAAAGATTTTGGTATTCCAAAAGAAAAATTATTGGCAACCGTCTATTCCGAGGACGAAGAAGCTTTTAAACTATGGAAGAAAGTAACTGGTCTGCCAGAGAGCAAAATTATTAAAATTTCAACTGCTGACAATTTTTGGTCTATGGGAGAAACGGGCCCATGTGGTCCTTGCTCAGAGATATTTTATGACCATGGTGAAAAATTAAAAGGCGGACCTCCAGGAAGCTCAGAACAGGACGGCGACAGATTTATTGAAATTTGGAACTTGGTATTCATGCAATTTGAACAAATTTCAAAGGATAAAAGAGTAAACTTACCTAAACCATCTGTTGATACAGGAATGGGTCTGGAAAGAATAACCGCTGTTCTTCAAGGAACTCATGATAACTACAGCATTGACCATTTTAAAAAACTAATGTCTGCATCATCAGAAATCACAAAGACTAAAATAGACAAAAAAACTATCGCAAACCACAGAGTTATTGCTGACCATCTTAGAGCAAGCAGTTTTTTAATAGCAGAAGGAGTTCTACCCTCAAATGAAGGGCGTGGTTATGTTTTAAGAAGAATTATGAGACGAGGAATGCGTCATGCACACACATTAGATAGTAAAGATCCTATATTTTATAAATTATTTGATATTCTTTTAAAAGAAATGTCACAGAGCTACCCAGAGTTAAAAAGAGGCAAAGATTTAATTGTAGAAACATTAAAAAATGAAGAAGAAAAATTTTCTTCACTACTGGATAGAGGAATGAAAATTTTAAATCAAGATCTTAAAAAAGTTAAAAATAATATTTTTCCAGGAGAAATTGCCTTTAAACTTTACGACACTTATGGTTTTCCTTTAGATCTTACTGCGGATATTTTAAAGAACAAAAACATTAAAATTGATACTGATGCTTTTGACAAATCAATGGAAAAAAGCAAAGAACTTGCACGAGCTAGTTGGAAAGGGTCAGGAGATAAATCTTTAGAGGAAAAATGGTTTAAAGTCAGAGAAGAACTTAACCCCACAGAATTTTTAGGTTATGAACTTGATAAAGCCGAGGGAGTTGTTCTCAAAATATCAAAAGGCAAAGATTTTGTTAAAGAAGCAAAAACAGGCGATGAAGTAGAAATAGTAACCAACCAAACTCCATTTTACGCAGAGTCCGGAGGTCAGGTTGGTGATCAAGGAATAATTTATTCTAATGATTGTAAAGTTATTATTAAAGACACTCAAAAGAAGATGGGCGATCTACATGTTCATTTGGGCAAGATTGACAAAGGTTCTTTAAAAACCAATCAGAGTGTTAATTTAGAAATTAATGTAGACAGACGGAATGATGCGAGAGCTTATCATTCAGCAACACATTTACTTCATGAAGCTCTAAGAAGAACTTTGGGAAAACATGTTACCCAAAAAGGATCTTTGGTAAGCCCAGAAAAGCTTAGGTTTGATTTTAGTCACAACAAACCAATTGAAAAAAAAGAAATTGAAAAAATTGAAAAATTCGTAAACGACATGGTTAATACTGCAGCGGATGTTAAAACAAGAATTATGACACCAAAAGAAGCTGTTGAAAAAGGAGCTTTAGCTTTGTTTGGTGAAAAGTACGGAGAAGAAGTTAGAGTTTTATCTATGGGTAAAGAAAATGGAGGCTTTTTTTCCACAGAACTGTGCGGAGGGACTCATGTTAAAAATACAAAAGATATTGGAAAATTTAAAATAGTAAGCCAATCATCTATAGCAGCAGGAGTTAGAAGAGTAGAAGCTTTAAGAGACAAACAGTTAGAAGATTATGAAAAATCTACAAAACAGGACAAATCTTCAAAAGAAAAAACTCTAAAAGATCAGATCGATACAATTAAAAAAGAATTATCTAAACACAAAGTCAAACCTGACTACAAAGAAGATTTGGAATTATCTGAAAATTTTAAGAATCTTAATAAACAGCTGGAAAAAATTAAAATTAAAAATGTTATTAAAGATAAAAGCAAAAATGTTATTAAGGATAAAAAAGTAGGTTCGTTTATTTTAAGGCAGCAAGTTCTTACTGATTTTCCACCCAAGGAGTTAAGAAGTGTAATAGATCAGGGTAAAAAAGATATTAAGCAGGGGATTGTAGTTAGTATTTCAACTTTTGAAGGAAAAGTTGGTGTTGCAGTTGGTGTAACCAAGGAATTAACTAAAAAATACGATGCTGTAATGCTTGTCAAAACTGCTTCTGAAGTTCTTGGCGGCAAAGGCGGTGGGGGAAGGGAAGACTTCGCTCAGGCCGGAGGATCAAACAAAGAAAAAATCAAAGATGCCTTTAAAGCTTTAAGTGATAAAATTACTTAAGTTTCTTTTTTAGATTAGAATCTATTGCTTCCAAAAATTGATTTGTGGTTAAAAATTTCTGGCTTTTACTAATTAATATAGCCAGGTCTTTTGTCATAGATCCACTCTCCACGGTTTCTATACAAACTTTTTCAAGAGTATCTGAAAATTTAATTAACTCATTATTACCATCAAGTTTTCCCCTATGAGACAGACCTCTAGTCCAAGCAAAAATTGATGCAATTGGATTTGTAGAAGTTTCTTTTCCTTGCTGGTGTAATCTATAGTGTCTCGTCACTGTTCCGTGGGCTGCTTCAGCTTTAGCTATTTTTCCGTCTGGAGTTCTAAGTACACTAGTCATTAATCCAAGCGAACCATATCCTTGAGCTACCGTGTCAGATTGGACATCTCCATCATAGTTTTTACAAGCCCAAATATACTTTCCACTCCATTTCATAGCACATGCCACCATGTCGTCTATTAAACGGTGTTCGTAAGTAATTCCTATTTCATCAAATTTCTTTTTGAATTCTTTTTGAAAAACTTCTTCAAATATATCTTTAAATCTACCATCATAAGCTTTTAAAATTGTATTTTTTGAAGAAAAATAAACTGGCCATTTTCTAACAAGACCGTAATTCATGCATGCTCTAGCAAAGTCTCTAATAGAATCGTCAAGGTTATACATTGAAAGAGCTATACCAGAACCGGTAAAATCAAAAACTTCACGCTCAATTTTATTTTTGCCGTCTTCCGATTCCCATTTAATTGTCATTTTTCCTTTTCCGGGAACTTTAAAATCTGTTGCTCTATACTGATCTCCAAACGCATGTCTACCAACTATAACCGTATCCTTCCAACCCGGCACTAATCTTGGTACATTTTTACAAATTATAGGCTCTCTAAAAATAGTTCCTCCTATAATATTTCTTATGGTACCATTTGGTGATCTCCACATTTTTTTAAGTTTAAATTCTTTAACTCTCGACTCATCAGGAGTTATTGTTGCACATTTTACACCAGCACCATATTTTTGAACTGCTTTAGCACAATCGATTGTTACTTGATCATTAGTTTTATCTCTATTCTGCATACCAAGATCAAAGTATTTAAGCTCAATATCCAGATAAGGTTTGATTAATTTGT
>CACDNJ010000030.1 GCA_902554135.1 uncultured Pelagibacteraceae bacterium
TTTGATCTATTTTTAAAACCCAAAATTCCCCATCTAGACACTGTTTTTCTATCTACTCTCTTCGTAGCTATTACTGAGCCTTTGGTTCTTTTGTGTAAAGTGATCATTTCTTTTGAACAATTTTTTTTAACAATTAAGTCGTCTGCTAATAACATTAAAAAATGCGTTCCTTTCAAATACTTTTTACATTTAAGCACAGCATCTCCTGTTCCTTCAGGTTTATTTTGATAAACAAACTTTATCATTTTTTGATATTTTTTGATTCTTTTGAAAACTTTTTTTAAGCGTTTGTCGTTTTTTTTCTTTTTTATTATTTTTTTATAAAAATTATCATTAAAAAAATATTTTTTTATACTGGGTCTATTTTTGGGTACTACAAAAATAAATTGTTTGATTCCAGCCTGAATGCATTCTTCCATTATATATTCTAAATTTGGTTTGCCATTTATTGGTAATAATTCTTTTGGAATAACACTTGACAGGGGCAATAATCTTGTACCTAATCCTGCTAATGGAATGATTGCTTGTGTGACCATTAAAACCTTTTACTAGCTAAATAAATCTTTTACAAATGAAATTATTTGCAAATAAAAAAAAGTTACAAAAAGAAATAAAAAATATCAATAATATCAGTTTTGTACCGACTATGGGGGCCCTTCATAAGGGACATGAAACTCTTATAAGAAAATCAGTCAGGGAATCAAAAAAAACACTTGTAAGTATTTTTGTAAATCCTAAACAATTTGAGAATAAAAAAGATTTTAAAAATTACCCTAAGAATTATAAGAATGACTTAAAAATACTAAAAAAGCTTAAGGTTAGTTATTTATACAGGCCTTCATATAAGGATATATATAAATTTAAAACAAAAAATAAAATATTTCTTGATCAATTTTCAAAAAAATTATGTGGTAAATTTAGAAAAGGTCATTTTAAAGGTGTGGTAGATGTCGTTAACAGATTTATTGAAATAATAAAACCTAAAAAAATTTTGCTAGGAAATAAAGATTTTCAACAACTCATCTTAATAAAAAAACATATTAAAAAAAATAAAATAAATACAAAGGTACTTTCGTGTAAGACAGTACGAGACAAAAATTTTATTGCTTATTCCTCCAGATTAAAAAAATTAAAAGATTACGAAAAAATTAATCTTATTAAAATCATAAAATTTTTGAAAATTTATAAAAAAAACTTAAATTTGAAAAAAGTAAATTACAATTTTTTTCAAATAAAAAATAAACTTTTATCCTTAGGAGCAAAAAAGGTAGATTACATAGAAATGCTTGATTTAAAAACGTTAAAAAAACCAAAAAAGAATAAATTTAATTTATTTTTTGCTTTTTACATTGGAAAAGTAAGATTTATTGATAATTTTTAACTAAGAAAAAAATAAGAACCAATACCAAGAAAAGATAAAAATCCAATCACATCTGTTATTGTTGTAACAAAAACGCTTGAAGCTAATGCCGGATCTATGTTGAATTTTTTTAAAGAAACAGGAACTAAAATTCCAAATAAACCAGCTACTATCATATTTAATATCATAGAAACAGCAATCAAGATTGATAGATCCATTTGTTTAAACCAGAACTGAACAACAACTCCTGCTATGACTGCAAAAATTACTCCGTTTAATATACCAATCACAAATTCTTTCGTAACAATTTTTAAAAAATTTCCTGAAGAAATTTCTTTTTTTGCTATTGCCCTGACGGTAACGGCAAGAGTCTGCATTCCAGCGTTTCCTCCCATTGAAGCAACAATTGGCATGAGTACAGCAAGAGCAACTACTTTTTCTATATCTTCTTGAAAAAAACCTATAACTATTGATGCTATAATTGCTGTAAATAAATTAAGCAGTAGCCAACTAAATCTTCTTTTAGTTTTTTTTAAAACTCCGTCTGTAATTTCTTCATCTCCTACTCCTGCTAATCTTAGAACATCCTCTTCCGCTTCTTCTTGAACAACTGTAACAACGTCGTCGGCAGTTATCATTCCTATTAATTTGTTATCTTTATTAACAACTCCAGCTGAAACCAAATTATAATTTTCAAATGTATGACCAACTTCTTCTTTGTCCATATTTACTGAAATCAGAACAGGAACCTCTCTCATAATTGAATTCATTTTTGAGTTTCTTGGAGTTCTTAAAACTCTAGAAGAAGGAACTGTTCCAACAGGTTTAAAATCTTTGTCAACAACAAATATTTCCAAAAATTCTTCTGGTAATTCTTTATTTTCTCTTAAGTAATCAATTGTTTGACCAACGGTCCAATCACTCGGAACTGCGGTAAACTCCCTCTGCATTATTCTTGCAGCTGAGTCTTCTGGATAACTAAGACCTTCCTCTAAAAGAAATCTATCTTGAGGAGATAGTTTGTCTAAAACCTTTTTCTTTTTTCCCTCTTCAATTTTTTCTAGAATTTGTAAAGCATTATCAGATTCAAGTTTTCGTAAAATTTTTGCAATAGATTCGTGTGTTAAAAGTAAAAGAACTTCTGATTGTAGAGATTCATTAAGTTCAATAAAAATCTCAGGCTCAATATTAAATGCCTCAATTTCAATTAGCTTATTTCTTGTGTCAATATCAAGATTCTCTATTAAATTGGCTACATCGGCCGAATGTAAGTCTGCCAATGTTTGATTTATAAAAGCAACATCTTTTGATTTTATCTTTTCGCTAAAAAGATTGATAAAATCTTTATTAAAATCAAGATTTACTTTTTGTTTGCCAATTGATTTTACTAAACTCATAAATCACCAGATTATTTTAATTTTTGAGACTTTTAGTTTATCTAATGATAAAATTCAATTTAAAATGGACATAGAATTTAAAATCAGCAAAAACCCTGTAAATTATAAGAAAGCCCTTCAGTTACTTGAAAAAAGAGTAGATGAAGTGAAAAAAGGAGGTCGTGAATTAGTATGGTTTTTGGAACACCCCACAACTTATACGGCAGGAGTTAGATATAAAAAAGAAGAAATACTAGATAAATCAATAAATGTAATAAAAACAAATCGTGGTGGAAAAATTACTCTCCATAACCCCGGACAGAAAATTGTTTATTTTGTGATTGATTTAAATAGAAGAAAAAAAAATATCAGGAATCTTGTTAGAGAAATCGAAAAAATAATTATTAAATTTTTAAAAATCTATAGAATAAAGTCATATGCCGATAAAAAAAACATAGGTATATGGGTCAATAGAAAGAAAATTGCAGCAATTGGTATAAGAGTTTCACGTTGGGTGGCCTATCACGGATTTTCTATCAACATAAACAATGATCTAGATGATTATAAAAAAATTATTCCTTGTGGCTTAGACAATGAAAAAATTACTTCTTTTAAAAAGGAAGGAAAAAAATCATTTAATATTGATAAAAATCTAAAAGATATTTTTTTAAAAAATTTACCTAAGATTTGATATTTTTTTTAATAAAATTATTAAAATGATCATCGTATTTAGCTTCAAAATTATATTTCACATTATTTATCATAAATTTTATTTTATAAGCATGCAGCATTAAATTTTTATTTTTTAATTTGTTTTTTTCTATGTTTATAAAATATTTGTCGTCACCTACCACAGGATTGCCGATATTATATAATTGCTTACGTAATTGATGTTTTCTACCAGTAATAGGTTTGAGTTCTAATAACGAGTATTTATTATTAGATTTTAATATTTTCAAATATGAAATGGCTTTTTGAACTATTTTTTTATTGTTCTCGTAAATAATTAAATTGTCTTGAAGTAAACTTGTGTCTTTATTTACTTGTCCGTGTGCAATAGCCAAATATGTTTTGTGTATTTTTCTTATTCTAAAAAGTGATGTAAATAATTGAGCATATTCTCTATTTTTAGCTACAATCATCACTCCAGAAGTTTCTTTGTCTAGTCTATGAACAACAAAAGGCTTTGTGTTTTCAAAGTATTTTGTATTTCTTAGTGTATCAATAATGTTTTTAAAAGATTTTGTTCCAGATTGAACTGGTATTCCGCTTGGTTTATTTATTACTATGAAATTATCATTGTTTTCTATAACAAATTCTCCATATTTGTTTTTCTCTTTTTCAGAAGGTT
>CACDNJ010000031.1 GCA_902554135.1 uncultured Pelagibacteraceae bacterium
ATTAGAGTAGGGAGAGGAATTGGTTCTGGAAAAGGAAAAACTTCAGGAAGAGGCGTAAAGGGTCAAAAATCTAGATCGGGTGTTGCAATTAAAAGTTTTGAAGGAGGTCAAATGCCTTTGTATCGTAGACTTCCTAAAAGAGGCTTTAACAGCGTAAAAAGAGATCATATTGCAATAATAAATTTAGAAGATATTGAATCTTTTTTAAAAAACAAAAGGATTAAAAATCAAGACGAGATTACAATAAAATATTTAATAGATAAAAAAATAGTTAAAAAAAAATATGATAAATTAAAAGTTCTTGGAACAGGAGGCTTGAAAGAAAAATTAAAAATTAAAACCAATTACATTTCTAAATCTGCAAAAGAAAAAATTGAAAAAGCAGGTGGATCTGTGACTATCTTAAGTAAATCTAATAAAAAATAAATGGCTGACGAAGCAAACATATCTTCACATTCTTCTGATTTAAGAAACAGAATTTTTTTTACTATTTTTATTTTATGTATTTATAGACTTGGAACATATGTTCCAATTGCTGGTATAGATCCTGTTGCTTTACAACAAGTTATGTCATCAAGCCAAAAGGGTTTACTAGGGATGTTTAATGTTTTTTCTGGTGGTGCCGTTCAAAGGATGGCAATTTTTGCCTTAGGTATAATGCCCTACATTTCTTCTTCAATAATAGTACAACTGATGACTGGCGTCTCTGATTATTTCAAAAATTTAAAGGAACAAGGTGAACTAGGTAGAAAAAAAATTACACAGATTACTCGTTATGGAACAGTTTTTATTGCTGCTCTACAAGGTTATGGTGTATCGGTTGGCTTAGAAAATGCAGGAGGATTAGTTTTATCTCCAGGAATTTATTTTAAATTAATGACCACTATTTCATTGGTAGCTGGAACTACTTTTTTAATGTGGCTGGGAGAACAAATAACTTCTAGGGGTATTGGAAACGGTATATCACTTATAATATTCTCCGGTATTGTTGCAGAGATACCAAGAGCCTTAGCTTCTACATTTGAGCTAGGAAGAACAGGAGCTTTATCTCCAACAATGATTATAGGTATTTTTATTTTAATTATTATTACAGTCATGTTTATTGTTTTTATGGAAAGAGCAATGAGAAAAATTCTTATTAATTATCCAAAAAGACAAATGGGGAATAAGATTTATGGAGGAGAGTCTTCTTATCTACCTTTAAAGATAAACACCGCAGGAGTTATTCCGGCAATTTTTGCTTCTGCCTTGCTATTATTGCCGATTACGTTTTCTAATTTTGGATTATCAGACTCAGATGCTTTTATAAATTTTTCATCTCTATTTTCTCAAGGACAACCTCTTTATATGCTGCTATATGCTTTTGGAATTATTTTCTTTGCTTTTTTCTATACTTCTATTGTGTTTAATCCTAAAGAAACAGCAGAAAACTTAAGAAAATATGGAGGTTATGTTCCCGGTATAAGACCAGGCGAAAGAACAGCAGAGTACATAGAAAATATTTTAACAAAATTAACAACAATCGGTGCTTCTTATCTAACTTTAGTATGTTTAATGCCGGAATTTTTAATTGCAAAATATCCAATACCTTTTTATTTAGGAGGAACATCAGTTTTAATTGTAGTGGTTGTTGCAATGGATACGGTTACCCAAGTTCAAACTCGATTGATGAGTTCTCAATACGAATCTTTAATTAAAAAAGCAAAATTTAATAAATAATTTTATGAATATAATTATATTTGGTCCGCCTGGTGCTGGGAAGGGAACACAGTCAAAATTTATTGTAAATAAATACAATCTACATCAATTATCTACAGGCGAGCTTTTACGTAACGAAATTAAAAATAAAACAGAATTAGGATCTCAAATTTCGTCAATCATAAATTCTGGCGAACTAGTTTCAGATGAAATAGTTAGCAATTTGATAGAAAAATTTATTTCAAATGATATTTATAAGCATAAAATTATCTTTGATGGGTATCCAAGGAACTTAACTCAAGCAAAGAATTTAGATAATTTATTAAAAAAGTATAAACAAAAAATAGATATTGTTTTAAAACTGTCTGTAAGTTTAGAAACAGTTAAAAAAAGAATTTCAGAAAGACAAACTCAAGAAAAAAGAGCAGATGACAATGAAGAAATAGCAATTAAAAGATATAAAACTTATGAAAAATCCTCTGAACCAGTTATAGATTATTATAAGCAATCTAATTTACTCAAAGTTGTAAACGGTGAGACAGGAATATCAGAAATTAATAGTGAAATTAGCGGGTTAATTGACACTATCAAGGGTTGACTTTAAATGATTACTCAATATAAATACCCAGGAAACTTAAACCATCATAAAATATGGCTCGAATAGCAGGCGTCAATATCCCCGTTGATAAAGTTGTGCATACAGCATTGACATATATCCATGGGATTGGAGATCATAACTCTAAGCTTATTTGTCAAAAATTAAATATACCTTTAAACAAGAGAGTTAATAAGTTGTCAGAAGAAGAAGTATTAAAAATTAGAGAATATATTGACGCAAATTACAAGGTAGAGGGAGACTTAAGAAGAGAAGTTTCAATGAACATTAAGAGGTTGGTAGATTTAGCAAGCTATAGAGGATCAAGACATAAGAAAAAATTGCCTGTTAGAGGACAAAGAACACATTCAAATGCTAGAACTAGAAAAGGAAAAGCTATTGCTATAGCAGGAAAAAAACTTACTCCTTTGAAGAAGTAAAAATAAATAATGAATAAAAAAGCTGAAAAAGTTGAAGATAATAATAAAAAAGTAGAAGAAAAAATTTCAAAGAAACCTCAGAAGAAGAAAATTAAACAAAAAAAACTTATTTCTTCAGGGATTGCCTTTGTTAATTCTACATTTAACAACACTATAATTTCAATTGCTGATGAACAGGGAAATGTTGTGGCTTGGTCTTCTGCTGGAACAAAAGGTTTTAAAGGCTCAAGAAAATCTACACCTTATGCTGCTCAAGTAGCGGCAGATCATGCTGGAGGAAAAGCTTATGAACAGGGACTTAGAACTTTATCTGTTCAGGTAAAAGGACCTGGCTCAGGAAGAGAAACGGCTTTGAGAGCATTACAATCAATAGGTTTTAAAATTATTTCGATTAAGGACACTACGCCAATGCCACATAACGGTGCAAGACCACCAAAAAAGAGGAGAGTGTAATGGAGAACATAAATATTATTGACAAAAATTGGAAATCATTAATTAAACCATCAAAACTTGAAATAACTAGCAACGAAGATAAATCAATAGCAAAAGTTGTTGCAGAGCCTTTAGAAAAAGGTTTTGGACAAACTCTAGGTAACGCTTTGAGAAGAATATTATTATCTTCAATTCAAGGAGCAGCAGTTACTGCAATCCAAATAGACGGAGTACTACATGAGTTCTCATCGATTAAAGGAGTAAGAGAAGATGTAACTGATATTGTTTTAAATGTAAAAAATTTAGCTGTTAGATTAAATTCAGCTGGATCAAAAAAATTAATTTTGGATGCAACAGGACCAAAAGAAGTAAAAGCTAAAGACATTACACCAGTCAATGGTGTGGAAATTTTAAATATGGATCAAACAATTTGTAATTTGGATGAAAAAACAAAATTTCATATGGAATTAATTGTAAATAGTGGCAGAGGTTATGTATTAGCACAAAAAAATAAGACAGAAGATACTCCGCTTGGATTAATAGCTATAGATTCTCTTTTTAGTCCGGTAAAGAAAGTTTCATATTCAATTGATAGCACAAGAGAAGGTGATGCCTTGGATTATGACAAGCTTACAATGCAAGTTGAAACGAACGGAACTATACCAGCAGAAGATGCTGTGGCATTTGCTGCAAGAATTTTCCAGGATCAGTTATCAATGTTTGTTAACTTTGAAGATCCTAAAGAAGTTCCAGCACAAACTAAGTCAACAGAACCGGAATTTAACAAAAATCTTTTAAAAAGAGTTGAGGAACTAG
>CACDNJ010000032.1 GCA_902554135.1 uncultured Pelagibacteraceae bacterium
CCTAAAATTGCAATAAATAAATTTTTTACTATAGATGTTTCTTTTAAATTTTTAATTAACTCCATATTCTGATTCTTACTTTTATTTACAGAAAAATCTACTTATTTGTTACCTGTAAAAATATGTCTTCCAAATCACCATCATCGGTGGAAATATCAAGTATTTCAGCATTATTTTTTACAACACCTATAATTTGGTCAAATTTGAATTTGCTCTTGTCATAAGTAGCGACAATTTCAGAATTAATTTTTGAAAATTTTACACCATCAAGCTTAATCTTTTCAAATTGATTTAAATTTTTAACTTTAAATTTAATTTTTTTGCTTTCAATACGATCCAATAATTTTTGGGTAGTGTCTAAGGCAACCAAGTTTCCTTTATTAATAATCGCAATTCGGTCACACATTTCCTGGGCTTCGTAAAGATAATGTGTTGTTAAAACAATAGTCACACCAAGTTTGTTTAACTCTCTAACGTTTTCCCACAAATTCTGTCTTAATTCTACATCCACGCCTGCAGTCGGTTCATCTAAGAATAAAATAGGCGGTTGGTGTACCATTGCTTTTGCAATAAGCAGTCTTCTTTTCATACCTCCAGAAAGACTTCTTGTGTAGGCGTTTGCTTTTTTTTCTAGAGAAACTGTTTTTAAAATTGATTCTGTGATTCTATCTTTTTGTTTTACCCCATAAAAACCCGCCTGAAGTTCTAGTAATTTTTTTGGACTAAAAAATGGATCAAAATTAACCTCCTGAGGAACAATGCCAATCGAAGCTCTTACTTGTCTTGGATTTTTATCAAGGTCAAAACCCCATACACTGACCTGACCTGACGTCTTCATAACTGTGCCCGCTAAAATATTTATAAAGGTTGTCTTACCAGCTCCATTAGGTCCCAGAAGACCAAAAATTTCACCTCGTTCTACCTCTAGGTTCAATTTGTTTAGAGCCAAAACATTTTTACTCAAACTATTATTTTTTGAATAAATTTTAGTTAAATTTTCTGCGGATAATGCAATTTTGTTCATAATTTAATATTATTATATCATTAAAAAAATTAGGATATCATTAATTGATGAATACAATAAAAAAAACAGATCATTTCTATTTGGTAGATGGATCCGGGTATATTTTTAGAGCTTATTATGCTCTACCCCCTTTATCGAGAAAGAGCGATGGCTTACCGACAGGAGCTGTCAGTGGTTTCAGCAACATGCTTTTCAAACTTCTTGAAGAGTCAAGATCCGACGATTCAGAAAATAAACCAACTCATTTTGCTGTAATATTTGATTCAGCAAGAAAAAATTTCAGAAATGAAATATATAAAGATTATAAGGCTAATCGATCGGAAGCTCCAGACGATCTAGTTCCCCAATTCGAATATATAAGAAAAGCTGTGAAAGCTTTTAATTTACCCTCGATCGAACAACTAAATTATGAAGCTGACGATCTAATAGCAACTTATGCCAAACAGATTATTAGTGTAGGAGCTAAGGTTACAATAATTTCTTCTGACAAAGATTTAATGCAACTTGTCTCTAACAAAATAAGATTATTTGACCCCATGAAGAGCAAAGTGATTGGAGAAAAGGAAGTGATAGAAAAATTTGGGGTTAAACCGGAGCAGGTGATAGATGTACAATCATTAGCCGGAGATTCATCAGACAATATACCGGGGGTTCCAGGTATTGGAATCAAAACTGCCTCCGAATTAATTAAAAAATATAAAACATTGGACAACTTACTTAAGAGAGCAGAAGAGATACCTCAAAAAAAAAGAAAGGAAACTTTGATTGAGAATAAAGATTTAGCACTTCTAAGTAAAAAATTAGTTACCCTTAAAAACGATGTTCCAATAGAAAATAAAATTGAAAGTTTTGACATTAGAGATATTGAAAAAGATAAACTTTATGACTTTTTAAGAGAAATGGAGTTTAACAGACTTCTAAGTCAAGCAATAGATTTTTACGGAGAGTCAGATGAAAGAATTAATAAAAAACAAGACGTTAAATCAAAACCAAAAAAAATTGATATCACTAAATATATAGCTGTTACGAAAGAGCAGGAACTTGAAAAATTAATAAATACTTTAGAAAAAAAATCTTTAATTTCAATCGATACCGAAACATCTTCTTTGAATCCTATGGAAGCAGATTTAGTTGGGATTTCTGTTTGTTATTCCCCAAATCAAGCCTACTATATTCCTTTAAAACATAAGATCGATAAATGTTTAGAGAAGGCATTAGTTCTAGGAAAAATAAAAAAAATCTTTGAGGATCCAAGTATAAAAAAAATTGGTCAAAATATTAAATTTGACCACATGATTTTGAAAAGACAGGGAATTGATGTAGAGCCGATCGAAGATACAATGCTTTTGTCGTATACTTTGGACGCCGGTATTAATCGACATAATCTCGATACCTTATCCGATATTCATTTAAATCATAAAACCATTTCATTTAAAGATTTAGTTGGATCAGGAAAAAACAAAATGATTTTTGAAGAAGTTGATTTAAAAAAAGCAACAGAATATGCAGGAGAAGATGCTGATGTTACTTTTAGATTATTTGAATCACTCAAAACAAGATTGGATGAAGAGAAACTCAATAGAATTTACGAATTTTTTGAAAAGCCAATGATAAAAATTCTTTCAGAAATTGAAATGAATGGTATTAAAATTAATAGCGAATATCTAAAAAAATTGTCTAAAAATTTTACAGAAAAAATAAAGAAAATAGAAAAAGAAATTTTTTCTTTGGCAAAGAAAGAATTTAACATTGGATCACCAAAACAACTTGGCGAGATTATTTATAACGATCTTAAGATTGCAAAATTAAAAAAAACAAAAAAAGGAAGCCTAGCTACTAGCGCTTCAGTTTTGGAGGATTTAGCCTTTAAAGGCCACAAGTTTCCAAGCTTGGTTTTAGACTGGAGACAGCTATCAAAATTAAAAAATACCTATACAGATGCACTTCAAGAACATGTAAACTCAAAGACTAATAGAGTGCACACATCTTTTCTGTTAGCCGCAACAAATACTGGAAGATTAGCTTCTAGTGATCCAAATTTACAAAATATACCAATCAAAACAGATGATGGCAGAGAAATCAGAAAAGCATTTGTTGCAGAAAAAAATAATATTCTTATATCGGCAGATTATAATCAAGTTGAAATGAAGATCTTAGCTGATCTGGCAGATGTTAAGGAATTAAAGAAAGCTTTCGTAAACAAGGAAGATATTCATACTTTGACGGCTAGCCAAGTTTTTAATGTTCCTATAAAAAAAGTTGATGAGAATTTGAGAAGAAAAGCCAAAACCATTAATTTTGGTATAATTTATGGAATTACTCAATATGGTCTTGCTAAACAAATTTCGGTATCGAATCAAGAAGCATTAGAGTTTATTAATGCTTATTTTAAAAAATTTCCCGAGATAAAAGAATACATGGATAAAACTATTAAGTTTTGTAGAAAAAATGGATACGTCAATAATATTTTTGGCAGAAGGATTCATCTAAGAGGTATAAATGATAAAAACTTTAGTGTTAGAAGCTTTCAAGAAAGAGCAGCTATAAACGCTCCAATACAAAGTTCCGCAGCTGACATCATTAGACTTGCCATGATTAAGATTAATGAATTAGGAAAGTCAAAAAAAATTCATGATGCTAAAATGCTTTTACAGATACATGACGAATTGGTTTTTGAATGTTTGAAATCGAATCAAGCGGCTGTTGAGAAAGTAGTTAAAAAAGCCATGGAGTCAGTTTCAAGCTCGGAGTATCACATGTTTACAATTCCATTGGATGTAAACATTAATTCAGGTAATAATTGGGAAGAGGCACACTAAAAATAATAATGCCTAAATTTTGACAATTTATTTTAAACTATTAGGATATTGAAGATGTCAAAAACCATTGCACTTGTTGATGATGACAGGAATATTCTTACCAGTCTGAGCATGGCACTTGAGAGAGAAG
>CACDNJ010000033.1 GCA_902554135.1 uncultured Pelagibacteraceae bacterium
ATTATTTGAACACCTCTCGATCTAATACCTAGTGCGCTTAGTATCTCAAACCCTGCTTTAATTTCTTCTACTGGATCTGCAGACAAGGAAACTCTTATTGTATCTCCAATCCCCTGCATTAAAAGCCTACCAATTCCTATAGAAGATTTTATGCTCCCAGTAAATAATCCTCCTGCTTCAGTGATTCCAAGATGTAAGGGATAGTCATATAAACTAGATAAACTTTCGTAAGCTTTAACTGCTAGAAAAACATCCGATGACTTGACACTAATCTTAAAATTAAAAAAATCATTATCTTCTAAAAGTTTGATATTGTGTGCTGCACTCTCAACCAAAGCTTCCGGGCAGGGTTCTTTATATTTTTCTAAAATTTTTTTCTCTAATGAACCAGCATTCACGCCTATTCTAATTGCGCAGTCATAATCTTTGGCTGCTTTAATTACTTCTTTTATCCTTTCTTTGGAACCAATATTTCCCGGATTAATTCTCAAACATTTTGCACCCGATATAGCCGACTCTATTGCTCTTTTATAATGAAAATGTATGTCGGCAACTATAGGAACTTTAGTTTCTTTTGTTATTTTTTTTAAAGCTTTTGTAGACTCTTCGTCTGGACAAGAAACTCTAATTATATCAGCTCCCGCTTCTTCAAGCTTCTTAATTTGTTTGATAGTTGCTTTATGGTCGGTTGTAAGAGTGTTTGTCATAGATTGTACAGAAATAATTGAATCTCCACCAACATCTACGTTCCCTACTTTTATTTTCTTTGTTTTTTTTCTTTTAATAATTCTGTGAGGTCTAATTTCCATCTTGTCTATTAATCCAAATTAAAAGTTTTATGCAGTTTTTTTACTGCGTCTATAGTCGATTTTTCATCAATGATTACTGAAATTTTAATTTCAGAAGTAGAAATAGCCAGAATATTTATTTTTTCTTCTGCCAAAGATCTAAACATTTTATAGGTTATACCCGGGGTTGCAACCATCCCGGCCCCAACTATAGATATCTTGGAAACATTATCATTCATATGCATTTTTTCATACTTTATTTTTGTGTTAGTTTTTATTAATGAAATTGCATTTTTACTATCTTGTCTTTTTATAGTAAATGTTAAATCAGTTTTTTTTCCATCGGTAGAAATATTTTGAATAACCATGTCAACATTTATTTGATTTTTTGAAAGAGGTTCAAATATATCTGCTGCAACACCGGGTTTATCATCAACACCTAGAAGAGTGATCTTCGCATCATCTTTTGAATAAGCCACGCCTGTAACAGCTTTGTTATAATCTATATTTTCCTGACTATTTATTTCGGTTCCTTTTCTTTCCGCAAAAGTTGATTTAACTTGAATTGGAACATCGTTCATCATCGCTGTTTGAACAGCTGAAGCTTGCATAACTTTTGTGCCTAAAGATGAAAGTTCCAGCATCTCTTCATATGATATTTTGTCTATTTTTTTTGCAACGGGTATTTTATTGGGATCAGAAGAATATACTCCATCAACATCTTTATAAAGTTCACAACTGTCTGTTTGAAATATTTTTGCTATAACAACAGCAGTTGCATCTGAACCTCCTCTTCCAATTGATGTAATATCTCCCGATTTGGAAACACCTTGAAATCCAGGAACAACCGCCACACCACCTTCTGATAAATAATTATTTATACCTTCAACGTTCATATTAATAATTCTTGCATTTGTATGGTCGCCTTCTGTAAGTATGGGTATTTGCCAATTCATCCAAGATTTTGCTTTAACACCCAAATCATTTAATGCTCCTGCCATGAGTGCACTTGTAACTTGTTCTCCAGAAGTTAATAAAACATCGAGTTCTCTCTTGTTAAATTTTTTTGATATAGATTGAGAATGGGCAATTAAATTATTAGTTGTTCCTGACATTGCAGAAACAACCACGATAATTTTGTTACCGCTATCATGCTCTTTTTTAACAATTTTTGCCGCATGAACAATCCTTTGGATTGAGCCCACAGATGTTCCGCCAAATTTCAATACTTTTTTTGTCATAGTTAGATTTTATTATAAAAATAAATAAGTTAAAATTAAGTTTATTAAAATATAATAATGAGATTAATGACTACAATAAATAAAGAAGAAATTCAAAAGTTTTCAAAAATAGCTGATGAGTGGTGGGATGCCAATGGAAAATTCAAACCTTTACACGTCTTTAATCCTGTAAGGATTAAGTACATAAAAGAAAAATGCATATCTCATTTTAATTTGAAGCAAAATGTAGACAAGCCTCTGTCTTCCTTAAAAATTCTAGATATCGGATGTGGTGGTGGCCTAATGAGCGAGCCCATGTGTAGACTTGGGGCAGAAGTTACAGGGATGGATGCATCTAGTAGAAATATTGCTGTTGCACAAATTCACGCAGAAAAACATAATTTAAAAATTGAATATATTAATTCCTCACCAGAAAAAAATAATTTAAAAAGAAAATTTGATGTAATTTTGAATTTAGAAATAGTTGAGCATGTTGATAATTTAAATCTATTTTTAGAATCATCAAGCCATATGCTTAATAAAAATGGAATAATGTTTATTGCTACTATTAACAGAACTTTTGAATCCTACTTAAAGGCAATCGTAGGTGCTGAATACATTCTGAGATGGTTACCGATAGGAACTCATGAATGGAACAAATTTTTAAAACCAGAGGAGATAGAACAAATATTAAATAATTTAAATCTTAAAAAATTAAATAAAGACGGATTTAAATATAGCCTAATTTCACAAGAATGGAAAAAAACTAATGATTGTTCTGTAAACTATATATTGGTTGCTGAAAAAAATTAATTGTCTTTCTTTTCTATCCAAGGAATTGTTGTAAGTTCGATTCCCTCTTCACTTAGCTCTTCTGCTTCTTCAGAAGTAGTGGTTCCATATATGTTTTTATTTTTCCTTTTATCGTAGTAAATATTTCTTACTTCTCTAGGAAAATGATCGCCTACATATTCGAAGTTTTTCTCAACAAATTCTCTCATTTTCAATAAATCTTTACGAATTTTTTTAATTTCTTTTAGAGATTGGTTATTTTTTTCTTTCTGTTCCTTGCTCGCAATTCTTGGGGACATTATAGATTTTTTTACAGATTTTGTCTTACAGAAAGAACATTCGATCATATTTTTTGATCTTAGTCTTTCAAACTCTTTTGAATCTGAAAACCAACTTTCAAATTCATGTTTGTTTTTACATGTCAAATTATACTTGATCATTAGTTTCTATAATCTGCATTAATTTTTACATAATCATTAGTTAAATCACAAGTATAACATTCAAAAGAACCTTGTCCTAACCTGAGATTAACTTCAACTGTTAAGGAATCCCACTGCATATATTCCTTTAACTTCTCTTCATTATATTCTTCTGAGATTTTTCCTTTTTCAGCAACTTTTAAATCTCCAAATTTTATTTCAATTTTTTCTGGTGAAATTTTTTCTCCTGATTTTCCTATTGCCATAATTATTCTTCCCCAATTGGGATCCTCGCCTGCCATTGCTGTTTTAAATAAAGGTGAATTGGCTATTGAGAAAGCAACAGTTCTTGCCATCTGTTGAGATCTTGCGTTAATAACCTTCACTGTTATAAATTTTTTTGCACCTTCTCCATCACTTACAATTTGTTTGGCTAAATTAAGAAGCAATCTTTGAAGGGCCATTTCAAAATCTTTTAGTTTTGGATCTAAAACATTATATATTTTTCCAGTTCTGACTTTATTACTAGAAAAAATTGCAACCATATCATTAGTTGAGGTATCGCTATCTACGGTAATAGCGTTAAAAGTATTTGTCATTACTCTTTTCAATAAACTTTTTAAAAATATAGAAGGAATATCTGCATCTGTAAAAACAAACGCTAACATAGTGGCCATATTCGG
>CACDNJ010000034.1 GCA_902554135.1 uncultured Pelagibacteraceae bacterium
CTGAATTTGAAACAAAAAATATACTTTTAGAGTCCGCATATTTTTACCCGACTTCTGCAAGAAAAACTGGAAATATTTTGGGTATCGATACAGATGCTAAATATAGATTTGAAAGAGGCATAGATCCTAATTCAATCAAAGAAGGTCTTGAAGTTGCAACAAGTTTAATTATTAAAATTTGTGGTGGCGAAGCGAGTAAATTTTCTATAACTGGAAAATCTAATGTAAAAAATAGATTTATTCAAGTTGACAGCAATAAATTTAAAAAAGTTATAGGAATTTCGATTTCTTCAAATGAGACAAAAAAGATTTTAAACTCACTAGGGTTTAAAACAAAAATTTCAAAAAATAATTTAAAAGTTGAAATTCCAACTTGGAGACCAGATATTCATCAAGATGTAGATATTGTAGAAGAGCTTATAAGAATAAAAGGGTTTGATAAAATTTCATTAGTTCACCCTGAAAGGACAAGAGATAAAGATACTCTAAGCTTTAAGCAAAAGTTATTTCATCTATCCCAAAGAGCTGTAGCAAACAAAGGATATCTAGAAGCGGTAACATGGTCATTCACAGACTCTCGTATTGACAAACAATTTTCGCAAGGAAAAAAGGAAATAGAAATTACCAACCCTATATCGAGCGATCTAAATGTACTGAGAACGTCTATATTCTCTAACTTAATTATTTATTTAAAAAAAAACCAGGATAGAGGTTACCCAGACCTTTCGTTATTCGAAATTGGCCCAACCTTTTTTGGAAAAAAGCCGGGAGAACAACAAATTGTTATAGGCGGTTTAAAATCCGGAATGATAAACAGAAAAAACTGGGAAGCTAAACCAAGGAATGTAGATGTTTTTGATGTTAAGGCCGATTCAATTAAGACATTAACAGAATTAGGTTTAGAAGAGGAAAATCTGTATGTGAGCAACAAGACCCAAGATTATTATAACCCTGGAAGATCTGGTGCTATAAATTTAAATTCAGCAAACGGTCCTTTATTGGCTTTTTTTGGAGAAATACACCCTGGCATACTTTCTAATTTAGATTTAAAGGAACAAAATGTTGCTGGATTTGAAATATTTTTAAAAAATATACCTGAACCTAACAAAAAATATAGACTTGCTAAAAAAGACTACTCTATTTCCGAATTTCAAAAATCTGAAAGAGATTTTGCATTTGTAATTGACAAAGACTATAAAGCTGGTGAAATAAAAAAAATAATTAGTGAAGCAGATAAAAGTTTGATAAAAAAAGTAAAAATATTTGATGTTTTTGAGGGCGAAAACATGCCGGAAGGAAAGAAATCTATAGCTGTTAATGTGGTAATTCAGTCAATGGATAAAACGCTTTCCCAAAAAGATTTAGATCAGGTAAGTCAAAAAGTCATAAACATTGTTAAAGCCAAGACTGGTGGAACAATAAGATCCTAATGTCAGATATCAACAAAGTAAGAAATTTTGCGATTATCGCACATATTGACCATGGAAAGTCAACAATTGCTGACAGAATGATTCAAATTTGTGGAGGCCTTTCAGCAAGAGAAATGAAAGAGCAAGTTTTAGACTCAATGGATATAGAGAGGGAAAGAGGGATTACTATTAAAGCTCAGACAGTGAAGCTAAATTATAAATCAAAAGATGGAAATGAATATATCTTAAATATTATTGATACCCCTGGTCATGTGGATTTTAGTTATGAAGTAAGCCGTTCACTACTTGCTTGTGAAGGATCTGTACTAATTGTTGATAGCTCCCAAGGTGTTGAGGCTCAAACTTTGGCAAACGTATATCAGGCACTTGATACCAATCATCATATAATTCCAGTTTTGAATAAAATAGACCTTCCTGCTTCAGACACAGATAAAGTAAAAAAACAAATTGAAGATGTTATTGGCATAGAAACTTCAAAAGCCATTTCCTGTTCTGGTAAAACGGGAGAAGGTATAGAAGAGATTTTGGAATCAATTGTAAAAGATCTGCCTCCCCCAAAAGGAGATCAATCATTGAATCTAAAGTCTTTGTTAGTGGACAGTTGGTACGATAGTTATTTAGGTGTGGTCATTCTTGTCAGAGTCTTGGATGGAAAAATTAAAAAAGGAATGAAAGTTAAATTAATGTCCATAAATCAAGATTACGAAATAGAAAAAGTTGGAGTTTTTACTCCCAAACCAAAAGATGTGGAAGAACTTAATTCAGGAGAAATTGGTTTCATAATTACAGGAATAAAAAGTTTATCGGAAACAAAAGTGGGAGACACAATTTGTGATTCAAAAAAACCTCTAGACAAACCTTTACCAGGCTTTAAACCAAGTAAGCCAGTAGTATTCTGCGGTTTATTTCCCGTGGATAGTTCTGAATACCAGAGGCTAAAAGACGGATTAGGAAAATTAAAATTAAATGATTCTAGTTTTTCTTTTGAACCTGAATCTTCAAGCGCTTTAGGCCTGGGTTTTAGGTGTGGATTTTTAGGTTTACTTCATTTGGAAATTATAACTCAAAGACTAGAGAGAGAATTTGATATTAATTTAATAACTACAACTCCAGGAGTTGTTTATAAAGTTAATAAAATTAATGACGAGATAGTAGATCTTCAAAACCCAACTACTATGCCCGATCCTTCACAAATTAAATTTATTGAAGAGCCATGGATCAAAGCAACCATCATTACACCTGATGAATATTTGGGATCCATAATTAAAATATGCCAAGATAAAAGAGGCATTCAGAAAGATTTATCTTACTCAGGAAATAGAGCCGTTTTAGTTTATGAACTTCCTCTTAATGAAGTTGTTTTTGATTTTTATGACAGACTAAAATCTATTACGAGCGGATATGCTAGTTTTGATTATGAGATTACTGGTTACAAAGAAGGCAATTTAGTTAAGCTTGGTATTTTAGTTAATAATGAACCGGTAGATGCTTTATCAATGATTATCCATAAAGAATTTGCGCAAAATCAAGGGAGATTAGTCTGTGAAAAATTAAAAGACTTAATACCAAGACATAATTTTATGATTCCTATCCAAGCAGCTATTGGTGGAAAAATTATTGCAAGAGAAAGTATCAAAGGTTTTAAGAAGGATGTTTTAACAAAAATCCATGGCGGAGGAGCACGAGATCGTAAAAGAAAATTATTAGAAAAACAGAAAAAAGGAAAAGCTCGAGCAAAACAGTTTGGAAGAGTTGAGATACCACAGGAAGCTTTTATAGGAGTTTTAAAAATTAACAAAGAAACCTAAGGAGAGATGGCTGAGCGGTTTAAAGCGCACGCTTGGAAAGTGTGTATACCTTCGGGTATCGTGGGTTCGAATCCCACTCTCTCCGCCACAATTGAAGATATACCCATTTTAGGACAAAAAAGCAACGTTAGGACCAAATAATACTTCCGCAATAACTGATACGGCCAGCAAAAGTACGCCCACTTCTATAAAACTATTTAAATAATATTTAACTTTTGATATCCAATTTTTCATAATTCTCCTAATTTCGGTTCGTTACCCCGGCCTAATCTACGAAGACTGGGGTAACAAACGTTAACAGCTGAACTAATTAACCGGGAGGTTTCAACTGCTAATATTTTATTTACTTGTAAAATCCTAGGATGATTATAGCTGCTACTAAGCCAACTATTCCTGCATCACCTAGAGACTGTACTAATCCAACTATATTGTCCGCAATTCCGCTAACGAATGGAACGTTTCCACCAAGTAGCGAAACAACGATTCCTAACCCAAGTAATGATATAACTACTTTAGTTAGAGA
>CACDNJ010000035.1 GCA_902554135.1 uncultured Pelagibacteraceae bacterium
GTGCTTTTACTGCCATGAATTTATTATACTAGAAATTGTTTGAGCCCGCTATAGATAACGCGGGCTCAAGTATTTTTATAATTTAGCCGTCAATTTTCTTAATGATTTGTCTTGCTCTTTTCAGAACACCAGCACCATCAAGTCCTTTGCCTTTCATTTCGGCTAACCAATCTTTTTCGATAGGTTTTAATATTTTCTTATACTTTGAAATAACCGAAGGAGACGCAACTGCAATTTCGTGTCCTGGCGTACCAGCAACAACTTTTTTCATTTTTGCATTTTGTCTATCAATTAAATCTGCAGCCCAAGCGCTAAAAGCATGACCACTGTTGTTGTCTATACATTTTTTTCCAACAGCATCTAAGCTTTTGTACTTGTCTTTATTCATAATCAAACCGAATGTAGCATTCGTGATGTTTACTTCAGTGTGATATTTGGTTACTTCGAATAATTTAAACGAACCAACCGCTGTATAAGGAAAAGGAGTTCCGTCTAGTACTCCTTTATTAAGAGCTTCATAAGTACCAGGAGCAGGAACTTTAACTCCAGTAGCGCCTAGTTTCTTAAGAATTGTACCAGCTATTTTGCTAGGTACTCTCATTTTTAAACCTTTTAAGTCAGATGGATCCATAACTTTTTTATTCTTCATATGGAATTGATACGCAGGATTAGAATGTAATCCAATTAGATGAATCCCTGACATTTCTTTATCAAGGTATCCTTCTTCATATAAAGTATTTAAAGCTGTAGAACCTGCTTTAGATGTTCTTGTAAGGAACGGTAATTCGATAACTGAACTTAAAGGAAACTGGCCTCCAATGTAACCAAGAACGGTCCATGAAATGTCTGCAACTCCTTTTGTTACGATATCGTATTGTTTAGGTGGACTACCTAAAACACCGCCGGCATACATTTTAACATTAACTTTTCCAGCAGCACATTTATTAACTTTTTCAGCCCACGCTCCAAGAATCTTGCTAGCGATAAAAGCTTTTGGTGGTTCAAAAGTTGCCAATTTAAGTTCAGTCGCAGATGCTGAGCTGATTAAACTTAAAGAGAAAACTCCGAACAAAAAACCAATTAGTTTTTTCTTAATCATTTTTTCCCCCAAATAAATTAATTTATTGTTTTAGCTTAGCGTTAAATTTAGATTTTTTCATCCTTAATTATGTTTGAAAGTACACCAATTTCTGAGATTTCTACCTCAACTTGGTCTCCTTCTTTCATAAAAACAGGAGGTTTTCTCTTAAAACCAACTCCGCCTGGAGTTCCTGTAACTAAAACATCGCCTGCTCGCCATGGAATAGCTTTGGAAACATACGAAATAAGAGTTGGAATATCAAAAATAAGTTGGCTTAATTTTGCATCCTGCATAACTTTTCCGTTTAGTCTGGTTTGAATTGAAAGTTTTGTATAATCAGAAATGTTTTCTGCTAGAACCATATGGGGACCAAAGCTTCCTGTCTTCTCAAAATTTTTTCCCATACCAAATTGTCTTGTATGTTGTTGCCAATCTCTAACCGTACTTTCGTTGTAACAAGAGTATCCCACGATGTGCTTTAAAGCATCTTCAGGTTTTATATGTTTACCAGCTTCTCCCATTATTACAGCCATTTCGCATTCGTAATCTAAACTTGTTGAAACTTTTGGTCTTTGTATGGGTTGTTTATGTGCGGTCTGACTTTCAGGAACACGAAGAAATATAACTGGATTTTGTTCAACAGTTCGGCCGGTTTCTTTAACATGTTCACTATAATTTAAACCAACACAAATAATTTTACCTGGATTTGGTATGACTGGTAAATATTCAATTTGGTCTAAACTTATATTGCCTGGATTTTTTTTCGCGTATTCTTTTGCTTCTCGAATTCCTTTGTTTGAAATAAGTTCTTTTAAGGTGTTAGCCCCTTTTATTTTGCCAGTAAGATCTGTGATATTTTTATCATCAGAAATCCCAAATTTAGCCTGACCTTTCAGTAAAAAAGAAACAAATTTCATAATCTATTTTGTGTGCCTTTATCTATTAAACTCTGTTAGGCTATATTATTCTTATGCAAATTAAAATAAATAAAATATTTGACTATGCGGCAATTGCATCTGGTTCAATTTTATTTTCTCTTGCAATATTAACTTTTTGTGATGTATTCGGTAGACGTTTTTTAAATTCTCCTGTTGCAGGTACAATTGAAATTGTTGAGTTTGGAATAGCTTTGGTTGCCTTTTTTGCAATGCCAAGAGCTTTCTTTTTAAATGCACACGTTTCCGCTGATTTCATAAAAAATGTATCTATCACAAAGCTACAAACTTTTATTACCACTCTTCGATTTGTTTTGATGTTGATAATCATGTCTTTTGTAGCTTACGGAACTACTAAAGAAGCTTTTGCTTTTTTTAAAAATAACAGAGTAACTATTGATCTTGAACTAAGTTTTTATCCATTTTATTTGGCTTCAGCTATAGCAATGTGGCTTAGCGTATTGGCAATTATCCTTTGGTTTTTAAAAGCTATATCAGAAAGAAATAACAAATGAGTTTAGATCCGATTACTAGTGGAGCATTAGCATTTGCAGCCGTTCTAATCTTGATGGCATTAAATATTCCTATTGGTATTTCGATGCTGATAGTTGGTTTTACTGGTTTCGGATTTATAGTAGGTTTTGAACAAGCATTTTTTATTTTAGGAACAGCACCATACGAAGCCGTATCAAAATATAGTCTTTCCGTCTTACCTTTCTTCGTATTGATGGGTAATCTTGCGAACAGAGCTAACCTTTCAAGAAATTTATATGACGCTGCGTATGCGGTTGTTGGTCATTACAAAGGTGGCCTTGCGATGTCAACGGTTGGTGCTTGTGCAGGTTTTGGAATGATTTGCGGTTCCTCTATTGCAACTGCGGCTACCATGTCTCAAATGGCCGCTCCTGAAATGAGAAGACATGGTTATAGTGATGCTTTAATAAGTGGTTCAATTGCATCTGGTGGAACTTTAGGAATTATAATTCCTCCAAGTGTTATTTTGGTTATTTACGCTTATCTAACTGAGCAGTCTGTTCAAAAACTTTTCTTTGCAGCTTTAATTCCAGGTTTGATCGCAGTTGTTTTATATATGATTGCCATTCGAGTTTATCTTTTAGTTTATCCTGACCAAGGTGGTTATGGAACTAAGATGCCTCTTAAAGAAAGAATCGCAGCACTTTGGAAAGTTTTTCCAATATTTTTAATTTTTGCAATCATCATGGGTGGACTTTATCTAGGTTTCTTTACTGCAACGGAAAGTGCGGCTGTTGGAGTAATTTTGGTAATGATTTTTGTTTTTTTAAGACGTCAATTAACTCTTGAGATGTTAAAGAATTCAGTGTGGGATACAATTAAAACTGTTGGAGCCTTATATCTTATTGTTGTGGGCGCTGCTGTCTTTAATGTTTTAATTACAGTAACCCAGTTACCTTTCACAGTTGTTGATTTTATAAATGATTTACAATTAAGTCCTCTCGGAATTATTTTGGTCATT
>CACDNJ010000036.1 GCA_902554135.1 uncultured Pelagibacteraceae bacterium
TCTTAAAATATCTTTTCTTTTTTTTGCATTAAACAATTCTGAAAATTTTTCTGATTTTTTAAAAAAATTTCCCAAAATTTTTGCATTTTCCTGTCCTATATGCCTAATACCAATCGAATAAATAAATCTGTCTAAAACTATATTTTTTGATTTATTTATAGCGTTTTGGAGATTTTTTATAGAAAGTTTTCCCCAGCCCTCCAATTTTTCTATTTTTCCATAATCTAAACTGAAGATATCTGCTGGTGTCTTGACAAACTTTAATTCCCAAAAATTATCTATTACTTTTTTACCTAAACCTTCAATATCAAAAGCATCTTTTGACACAATGTGTTTTAACTTTTCTTTTGCTGTAAAGTTGCATTCATAACCTCTAACACATCTTCTTACAGCATCTTTTTTTTTAGTGGTCATACTAATTTCTTTTTTTGTAGGATGACCACAGAGACACTTGTCAGGAAAAATAAAATTTTTGCTATTTTTATTTCTTTTAGATTTGTCAACCGAAACCACTTGGGGTATTACATCACCAGCTCTTTGAATGGTCACAGTGTCTCCTATTCTTATATCTTTTCTATTAATTTCATCTTCGTTATGTAAAGTCGCATTAGAAACAACTACCCCGCCAACCGTTACTGGATCTATTTTTGCCACCGGGGTAATAGCACCAGTCCGTCCAACTTGAATAGCTATATTTCTAATAGTCGAAGAGGCTTTAACCGATGAAAATTTATAAGCAATAGCCCATCGAGGAGAATTAGACGTAGAACCAAGTCTTTCTTGAAAATTAAAATCATTAACTTTGTACACTATGCCGTCTACATCATAGTCTAAGGTTGACCTTAGAGCTTCCATATCAGAATGGTTTTTTTCAACCTCTTCCATAGAGTTAACCGTTTTACAATAAGAGTTAACCGGGAACCCCCAGATTTTAAGTTTTTTAAGTAAATCTGTTTGATTTTTGAAAACTTGTGGAATTATCTCACCAATACCATAAGCAAAAAATTTCAAAGGTATCTTAGCGGTTACCTTTGAATCTTTTTGTCTTAAAGAGCCGCCTGCAGCATTCCTTGGGTTAGCGAACTTGTCTTTTAATTTTTCAAAGTCCTTTTTTCCTATATAAACTTCCCCTCTAACCTCTATAACTTTGGGAGAATCAATTAAACTTCTTGGTATGTCTTTTATGGTTATTAAATTTTCAGTAATATTTTCTCCAAAAACTCCATCTCCTCTTGATAGACCATAGATTAGTTTTCCATTTTCGTATCTTAATGTAGCAGAAATACCATCTATTTTTGGCTCAGATGACAATTGAATTTCAGATTTATTATTTAAAAAATTGTTTATCTTCTTTTTAAAATCCAGCATATCTTTGTTTTCAAAAGCATTACCTAAAGAAAGCATGGGTTTAGAATGTTTTACTTTTTCAAATTTAGCTGAGGGTTTAAACCCCACTAAATTATCTAGATTTTCAACTTTTTTTAAAAACGGATATTTTTTAGCCAATTGAACTAGTTCTTTTTTCAACAAGTCAAATTCGAAATCCGAAATGATTGGATTATCTTTTTCAAAGTATGCTTTATTGAAATCAAAAAGCTTTTTTATCTTTTCCTTGTATAAATTTTTAATTTTTTCCTGATTTTTCATCAATAAATAATATTTTTTTAATAGTTCTTTTTATGAGGCTTTCGTCTTCATTATCTTTCTTAATATTAATTGGATTATAATCCTTATTTAATATTTTATAAGATTTTTCATACCATTCACTAGAATTATAATTATATCCCAGCAGAATAGCTGCATTTTTAGCTTCGTCTTCCAAACCAATTTTATAGTATATTTCAACCAATCTATGCAAAGCTTCTTCTACAAAGATTGTTTTATCATAATCCTCCACTATTATCTTAAGTCTATTAATGGCCGGAATCCATTTTTCATTTTTAATATAATATCTGGCGATCGATAATTCTTTTGCCGCAAGCTGATTAATGACTAGATCTAATTTAAATTTTAGATCAATCGCATAATCTGTATCTGGAAATTTTTTAATATAAGACTCTATTTTTCTCTTTGAGATAATAAGTGGTTGTATATCTTTATCTTCATCCAAAATTTGTTCATAATAACTTATTGCTATCAAATAATGTGCATAGCTCACGTAGGGACTTGCTGGATAAATTCTTATAAACCTTTCTAAGTTTAAAACAGCTTCATCATATAAATTTATATTGTACAAACAGTAACTCGACATTAAAGCTGACTTTGAAGCCCAATCAATTTGAGGAAGCATTCCCTCTGCCTCGCTAAATTTTCTTGAAGCATAAAGATAGTTGCCTGCTTTTAAACCATCTAAAGCTTCTTGATAAATTTGTATTGCTTCTTCATTTGTTGTTGGAGGTTTGAGTGCTCGATCTTCTTTTTTACCACCACATGAAATGAGAAATAAAACTAAAGTAAGAGACACTAAAATTTTACGCATGTTACTATTAATAACAAAAAAAACACTTCGCGTAAAATGATCTTAAAATTTAAGCGTTTACAGCAAGTCTCTTGTGAAGAGGAAGGATTTTTCTTACGTTTCGAGAAGAAGATTCATTCTCAACAACATCATAATTGCTCTTATCTGAAAAAATCTTTTTCAAAAATTTGTTTGTTAAAGCGTGACCACCATGGACACATTCTACCGATCCAATAACTCTAGCACCAGACAACATAAAATCTCCTGCCAGATCAAGTATCTTATGATTTACAAATTCTTTTTTAAATCTAAGTCCGCCCTCATTAAGAACTTTGTTTCCTTGAACTACAACAGCATTATCTAATGAACCACCTTTTGCCAAACCAATAGATTGAATTGCTTTTATGTCTTCATGCAAACAGAAAGTTCTCGCGGCATAAATATCTTCTAAATTTTTCTCTTGAAAATTTGTACTGTTTGTCTGGTTTTGAATTAAAGGACTTCTTTCATAATGTAATGTAAATTTAACTTCAAATTTATTATTTGTTGGAGTAATGTTTATTAACTTTTCCTCTTCCTTTAATTCTATTTTCTTTTTAATTTTAATAAATTGTCTTTTCCCTTCTAGAGTCTTAAGTCCACATTTTCTTATAATCTGAACAAAATCTTTTGCAGATCCATCCATTATTGGAACTTCTGGACCATTTAAATTTACAACTAGGTTATCAACACCACAGATATAAAATGCAGCCATCAGATGTTCTATGGTTGAAACACTTGCTCCAGAATTATTTTCTATTTTTGTGCATAGTTTTGCCGAAGAGACGTTCTTGAAATTTGCTATAATCTCATTATTTTTTTCCAAGTCAGTTCTTTTAAAAGTTATTCCAGAATTGGAATTCGATGGAACCAAGGTAACATCAATATTTTTTCCTGAGTGTAAGCCTATTCCAGAGAAGCTTGCCTCGCTATTTAATGTTTT
>CACDNJ010000037.1 GCA_902554135.1 uncultured Pelagibacteraceae bacterium
AGAAGTAAAAATATAACTATAGCTAATATAAAAAATAAAGACCTCCAAAAAAGAATCTGCCAAGGGCTGGCTCCTTCAAATTCTCTAATTAAAGGTCCACCAAAACTTAAACAGAACCCTGCAAGCAAGCACAAGATGTACCCTGGAATTTTATAAACAAATTGCATTTAAAAATTATTAAACTTGGCAATGTAGTCTTGAAATGAACTTTCTGCCACAACTAAATCCACCAATTTAAATTTTATTTTTGATCCCTGTATTTTTTGAACCAATTTATCGTAGTCGGCCGTAATAACATTGGCTATTTTAGGATAACCTCCAATTGTTGGATGATCAGATAAAAGTACTATAGGTTGTCCGTCTCCCGGTATCTGAATTGAGCCTTTGGTAATGCCCTCTGATTTTATATTTTTGCTTACCGTATTTTCTAATTTTTCTCCTTCTAATCTCATTCCCATACGATCTGTTAACCTGGTAACTTTATATTCCTTTGAAAAAAAATCTTCTTGACTTTTTTTTGAAAAATAATCAAACTGTAATCCTTTCATTACTCTAATCGTATTGTCTGTGTCAAAATCAAATTCAATTTTTTTTGTTTTACCTGCTGAATTAGATTTGTTAAAAAATATTTTTTCATCAGACTTTAATTTGTCACCATTGTTTGGACCAATTTTTGCTCTAACCAAAGTAGAAACACTTCCTTTTATTTCTTTTTATCTACTAGTTTTGTTGGATATATTTTCTCCATTACAGAAACTACAATTGCTAACGTAGTTTTTATCATTAGTTCCCAAACTTTGTTTTTGGCTATTTTTGGTTATTTTTTCCTTAAAGAAAAAATTTCTTTAAGAACTTTTATGGCAATTATTCTAGCCGTCTCCGGTGTAATTTTGATGGTAGGAGACTCTATTTCTAACGGATCATTAATTGGAAACTTGGCTGCTCTTTTAATACCAATAAACTTTTCAATTTTGATAATTATAATAAGAAAACACCCTTATTTAGATATGGTGCCTGCAATTTTCTACTCAGGAATTTTTAGCGCTATATATGGTTTTATTTTATCTGAAAATTTAATTATATCTCAAAAAGATTTAGGTCTTTCATTTCTTTTAGGAGTGCCGCAACTAGCTTTTGGATTTATTTTTGTAACGATTGGTTCTAGAACAACACCGGCAGCTACAGTTGGATTACTAATGTTAACCGAAAGTATATTTGGTCCTATTTGGGGATGGCTATTCTTTAATGAGATACCACCAACAAGTGTTTTCATTGCTGGAGGAATGATAGTTACTGCTGTTATTATTAGAAGTTTAGAAAAAACTAAACCAGTTATAACTTAATTGTAATTGACTTCTTTCCTAAATTAAAAGAAAATTGACACATAACGGAAGAGACTACTTTAATGTAGCGCCGAAGGAGCAACAACCCAGGAAACTCTCAGGCAAAAGGACCGTTAGCGTAATAACTCTGGAAAGCAGGCAGTAGCCTCACCGAAGGAGCAAATCTCTCAGGTAACTAGACAGAGCGGGCTTGTTAAGAGTTATTATGAATACACAAAAAACAGCTTTATATGATTATCACAAAAGTCTTGGAGCAAAATTTGTTCCGTTTGCCGGCTATGAAATGCCCGTCCAATATTCTTCTGGCATAGTTGAAGAGCACAAAACCACAAGGAGCAACGCAGGTTTGTTTGATGTTTCACATATGGGGCAGTTACTAATAGAAAGTAATGAAAATTTAGAAACAGAATTAGAAAAAATTATTCCTATAGATTTACAAAAAATAAAAATTAATCAATCTAAATACTCTTTTCTTATGAACGAACAAGGTGGGATTTATGATGATTTAATTATAACTAAAGTTGAAAAAGGATTTGTTATTATTTTAAATGCAGCATGTAAAAATAATGATTTTAAAATTATTAAAAATGCACTTGGAAGTAAATTTAAATTAACTTTATACAAAAATTTATCTTTAGTTGCTTTGCAAGGACCAAAGTCTTCAGAAATATTAGAAAAAACAATAAAGGGAGTTTCTTCTCTTAAATTCATGAATGGAAACAAATTCTCTTATAATAAAAAAGATATTTACATAACAAGGTCTGGTTATACAGGCGAAGATGGATTCGAGATCTCTATACCAAATGAACTTGTTGAGGATTTTGCAAAAAAATTAATTGCCCAAGGAGTAAAGCCAATTGGTTTGGGCGCTAGAGATACTCTAAGATTAGAAGCTGGATTATGTCTTTATGGTCATGATATTAATGAATCAACTAGTCCAATAGAAGCAAATCTTAAATGGGCAATCTCCAAACGGAGAAGAGAAGAAGGCGGGTTTATAGGTTATGATAAGATTAAATCAGACATGAATGGGAGTTTAGCTCGGTTAAGAATAGGCGTTAATCCTGAAGGAAAAATTATAGCAAGAGAGGGAGTTAAGATTTTTTCTAAGGACAACGAAGAGATTGGACTGGTCACTAGTGGCACTTTTGGTCCAAGCGTTAATCGATCTATTGCTATGGGTTATGTAAAATTAAATTTTTCAAAACCTGGTACAAAAGTTATGTTGGAAGTTAGAGGTAAAAAATATGAAGCAAATATATCTGAACTTCCTTTTTATAAAAAAAACTATGTGAGGTAAAAAATGAGTGATAAAAAATATTCAAAAAAACACGAATGGGTTTCTTTAGAAGGAGATGTTGCGACGGTTGGCATTACAAAACATGCTGCAGAAATGTTGGGTGATATAGTTTTTGTTGAATTGCCTGATAAGGGAAAAAATGTTGAAAAAGAAGGACAGGCTGGAGTAGTAGAGTCAACAAAGGCAGCAAGTGATGTTTATACCCCGGTTACTGGAGAAATTACCGAAACCAACCAGTCCATCGTAGATGATCCTGCTACAGTAAA
>CACDNJ010000038.1 GCA_902554135.1 uncultured Pelagibacteraceae bacterium
AATATTATGGTTTTGCATCCGGCTTCTGAAATTTTATTAACAAAAGAATTAAGATGATTATAATTTTCTGTATCATCAAATCCTATTCTAGTTTTTGCAGTTACCGGAATTTTACATGAATTAATCATTTTATTTATACATTCAGCTACAAGGTCTGGTTCTTTGATTAAGCATGCGCCAAATTTATTTTTTTGAACTTTTTTACTAGGACATCCAAGATTTATATTTATCTCATCGTAACCCATGTCTTCAGCTATTTTACATACTGTCGATAGATCCTCTTTATCAGAGCCGCCAACTTGAAGAGCAAGAGGTTTTTCAATTTTATTAAATCCTAAAATTTTTTTTCTATCGCCATGGATAGCTGACTTCGTGGCTACCATCTCAGTATAGAGCATTACATTTTTGCTCAATAAACGTAAAAAGTACCTTTCGTGTCGGTCCGTACAATCCATCATAGGAGCAACACAAATTTTTCTGTTTATTTTCAATTATTTTTTTTCTTCTTTTACTTCTTCAGTTAACTTTAGAGGTGACTCTGGTTCTTTTTTTTCTTCTATTTTTTTATCTTCATTTTCTGAACTAGCTTGAACTGGAATCTTTCTCATTCTTTTGGAAGGTAATATAGCAACTCCACTTTTCGAAACTTCTCCCTTGTATTGTTTTTCAAAATCGTCGTTCGAAATCTCTTCCTCCACTTCCTCTTCGTCACTTTCGTTCGGTTCTTTTCTTAATCTCAAAACTGCATTTTTTCTTAATTCTTCAGTACTAATTTTTCCAGCTCCAATTTCTCTTAAAGCAATTACTGTATTTTTATCGTTATCTTGTTCAACAAGCATTTCCGATCCAGAGTTTAACTGCGAAGTTCTTTCTTTTGCTAGTAAAACTAAATCGTATTGATTTTCAATTTTTTTTAAACAATCTTCTACGGTAATTCTTGCCATGATGATGGTTTTTTATTCAAATAATATTAAGAAATCAAGCTTATTTTGATAATTTTACTGGCTCTAAAGTATGTCTAAAAATTATTAATAAAATCCAAGATATAATAATGTACACTCCACTAACAAAAGCTATCCCTTCAATGGTAAAACCATGATCTATTAAGATTCCAAACAAAGCTGTACCAAAAGCAGTTGCAAAAACCATAAAGGCAACTGTAAGGGCTCTAATACTACCAATATATTTGACTCCATAAATTTCAGCCCAAGTTGAAGATCCTAGAACGTTAGCTAAACCGTTAGAGACACCGATTAATCCCAGAAAAAAGTAAGCATAAATTTCATTTTGAAAATAAAACAATACAATCATTGAAAATAATAAAGGAATGTTCATTATTGGTATTAATTTTCGGCTTGTAAATTTATCAACTAAAAATCCTGAAGAAAAAAGAGTTATTATTGAGGTAATTGAATATACCATAAAAGCTTTAGGTATTGTGTAAGTGCTCCATAATTTTGAGTCGGTAATGTATGACTGATAAACAAAAACACCGGTTGCTATCCAAGGCATAGCCAACATGTTCAATGAGATAATATAAAATCTATAGTCTTTGATTACCTCTTTTCTCTTCCAGTTTTTGATTTTTATCTTCTTTTTTAAATTCGTTTTTTCATCTTCTCTTGAATCTAAATCTACAGATTTGATGGTGTTTAAAATTACTAGAGGTAAAAATAATATAACCAGTATTGCTATGCCTTGCCATACTGTCCTCCAAGAATAAATAACAAATAGATAAGTTACCAAAACTGGTAAAACAAATTCTGCAGAGGATAAACCAAACCATATGGTGCTAAGTGCTTTACCTCTTGATTTTTCAAAAAATCTTGTGATTGCAGTTGTTGAGGTATGACTCATTAAACCTTGGCCAGAAAACCTCATCAGAAAAATTCCTATTGCTAGAAAGTAAATGCTGTTAATAAAAGAAAAAAATAATGAAGATAAGAATAATAAAATTATTACAAATAATGAATAATGTATTAATTTGTAATCATCTATTTTTTTTCCTACCCATATAAGCATTAAGCTAGAACAAATCGTTGCTGTTGCATATAAATTACCAAATTGACCATGGGTAATACCTAGTTCATTTCTTATTGGTGCGTTAAACAACCCTAGAAAAAAGCTCTGTCCAAAACTTGAAAAAAATGTAAAAATAAAACCGAATATTATTATTTTTTTATTTAAAGAAAGATTAATCATTTATGAGTTGTAAAGTT